>PEXM01000035.1 GCA_002779055.1 Elusimicrobia bacterium CG08_land_8_20_14_0_20_44_26 | reverse complement strand
GTCTTCTATATTGTTTGATGTTTTGATGCAAAAGTACAGCGTATTGTCTCGGTTGTTGCTGGCAATCCTGTTATGATCAGACCCGGTCTCAGCGTTAATATTCAGCCTGTAGTAATATGAGGTTCCTGAAAACAAGGGTGTCGGCATACCTGAGTATATCGTCCTGCCGCTTGCGGTGTCACCAGCCAATGCCCATATCTGGTCATTCAAGGTTCCGGACTGGTCATCATTGAAAATGCCTATGGCACTGAGATCTACAGTGGGATCGAAAGCATTCTGGTTTCCCAGCGTGAAGGTTATCTGTATAATGTCATAATGTCCGGCGGCGGCATAGTCCGTAGAGATAGTGATTTTGTAAAGAGGTATCCAGTCGGAGCCGGCTTTTATCACCGAGGGCAGTATGACCGTGGATGTTGAACCGGCGGGAATACCGACCATATTTATAATGTCGGTGTTAAAAGCGTAAGCATTCGCCGTAAAAACAAAAGCCGAAACGAAAAGAATTTTTTTAATTGACATTATTCCTCCCATCAATAAACCTTAAATAAAAACTAAAACTCAAAACCGATTGAAAAACGATGAATCGCGTCAAACTCGGAGTTTGACTGATAACTGTAATCCACAACAAGCAAATTACCTTTTACGCTCGTCAGCGAAGTTGACGTTTTCTCCCATGAGGAAGTCGGCGTCTTCATTCCGAAACCGAAAGTTCCGCCGCTGACGTCGCCGAATTTCTGCCAGCCGCCTCTTAAATAATAATCTTTTGAAAACTCCCACTGTGCGCCGAAATGCTGGCGAGTATCACTGTCGTTGGGCGTATCTGCGTCAACATTGATTTTTACGGTTTTTGACGGTCTTATTGAAATGCCCGCTTTCGTGCCGCCCGTTAATTCCTTTTCAACCTCGCCTATTTTAAGTTTGCTGCCGACATTCTGCATTGAGGCGCCTATTGAGACAGACCTCGTAAACTCAAAGATAAAACCCACGTCGGCGGCAAAAGCCTTGCCGGTGTCCGAGCTGTATTTCTCATTGATTCCTTTAACCGTAAGACCGAGTGAAAGTTTTCCCATATTCGCGGCGGCGGAGAGAGCAAGGTCAACGCTGTTTCTTTTAAAATCCCCCGTCATATTGCCATTGTCGTCGTAAAACGAAAGACCGCCTATGTCAAAATATGAAAGATTCGCTGAAAGTTTTATATTGCTGCGTCTCAAAGGCGAAACCGCAAAGACATTCATTTTTGACATATTTTCAAACCATGAAACATATCCCATTCTTGATGAAGCAATGTCGGTTTTCGCTATTGAAGCGGGATTATAGAAAGCGTCATCCGTAAAATCCGCGCAAGCGGCTCCGCCCATTCCTTCTATTTTCGGATTAAGGGAAATTTTCAGATACTGAGCGGCCGTCGTCCCCACATCGCCAGCGATTAGTGAAGAGTGAAGAGTGAAGAGTAATGAGAAAAATAAAAAAGAAAAAAACTTGTCTCTTTCCTCTTTCTTCATTATTCTCATTTATAAATCACCACTTTTTTGACGGTTTCATAATTTTTAGAATTTCCCGACGCTTTTAACCTGTAAATATAAACGCCCGGAGCAAGATTGAGCGAAGCATAAGTCCATCTGTAAGGACTTGCATTATCCGTTACCGGCACGCTTTTAACCATTTCCCCAAAAATCGTATAAACTTCCAAAGTTAAACTCACCGATGTTCCGACGCCGAATATAGCGGATGCTAACGTATCATAAGCAATATCTATGTATCCGTTTTTAGCCGGCTGCGGATATGCGCAAACAACATCTTCAAAATTTGTCGTAGCCGACACTCCCGACGTTGAGATACTGAATGTCACTGAATATGTCATCTGGTTATTATATATGTCAACTGCGGTTATACTAATTTTACACGGACCTTCTGTTGTGACAGCCGATGATAATGTTAATGTAAATGTCGTTCCCGTCCCCGTTATTGGCGACTGGATTGCATTGCCATTGGCATGAGAATAAGTCGTGGCTCCTGCAATCAATTCAATTTTCGTCAAAGCGGCATTTACGCCCGAGTCATCGCTCAAATCAACGGTAATCACGCTGACGGATGCTACGGTCGTGCCCGACGAAGGAGAAACCGAAAGAAGCGCCGGGGCTGTGCTTTCAACAGAAGATTCAGTTGTCCTCTTGTCAACCGTTATCGTTGCGTAAAACGGCTGGTCATTCCCGTCGATTGAAATCGCCGTGTTGTCCGAAGAATCTCTCGCGCAAATTCCGACGTGATAAAGACCGTTCGCCACGGCGCCGCTTCCGCCGGTGCCGTCCCAGGTTTCGATGTTCTTGCCCGCCTGACGATAATATGAAATTACAGTCACAATGTCGCTGCCAACTCCGGAAGCAGGAATCAGGTCTCCTTCTTTATAGTTGTATGAACTGCCGGAGCCATAAGAAATTTCCCCGGATGAAGTTGCAATTGCAAAGCCCTTACCCGATTGCAGAATAACAACTTTTATTTCCGCAGCCGCATTTATATCGTATGAAATTGAAGAAGTGGCATTTGTCTGATTTATTCCCGTAACCGCAAGATTCTTTACCCTGAGTATATCCACGGGAATCGTTGCGACGATTGCATCCCGCTTTTTGTAAATTCCTGACGCCCAATTGGAATAGTAGGATGTAGAATATCCCATTTCAAAGGTTTCCGGCGGATTAAAAGGGTCAAATGCTTCAAACACAATATAATATATTCCTTTTGCGACGAGATTCCCGGAGGAATCAGTGCAGTCCCAGACCTCCGTTTCCATCCATGAACCGTCGCCCATTTCGCCGCTTCTTGCGGCGCTATCCGTATCTTTGTAATCAACAATTGTTCTTATACACCAGGTTGAGGCCGGTCTTTCATAAAAACCTTCGCTGTCAAGCGTGAATTTTGTTCCCGGTTTATAAATCCTGACATCCACATAGCAATCAAATTGGAGATAATATTCAAACTTCCACTCGGTATTGTATGTTTCCTGACCTCCTTTTGCATCCGACCTTTTCAGGCCTCTTGAATTATCAGCCCCGTGTATAAAATAACTTGAAACAGGGCCGAAATCCCACAAATCCCCCCAAGAATAAGAATACCACCATTCAGATTCATCAATTACTTCCATATTCCACTGAACCACATTTCTCAACTTATATGAATAACTGCCATAACCGGAATAGTCAGTGTATTTACCATCAGTAACCCCTGCGGCTATCAAAGTCCAACTATCAACACCTGTAGAGTATCCAAAAGTCCTGTATATATCAACCGCGTGAAATTGATATGTCCCACTCAATTGAACTTGCGGGAGTGTCCATGAAAGATTATTAGATAAAGCGCTGGGTTTCCATACAATTGTAAATTCACCGGCGGCAAAAATTGACGCAGTCAGAAAAATAAGAGATAAAGCCGAAACAACGGTTTTTTTCATAACGGTAAAATTGTTGCAAATTACCTTAATGCTTGTCAAGCGGTTTTAAAAATGAACTCTTTAATTTTCCCCCTTTTGGAAAGGGGGAAACCGAAAGGGGGATCAGGCATTCGTTATTCCTGTCCTCTCATTTTTTTCGTTCAGTCGCGCCGGCCCAAGCGGCAGGTCAAGCTGGGGATCGGAAAACTCGCCCGCCTCGGCGGGAACATCCGATTTTATCATTGCGAGAATCCGCCTTCCGAATTTTGCCGGGACAAATGCCTGCCACAGCATAAACTTCACGGGGATATCCTGAAGAACTCTGTTTATATCCTCGCCGAGGATGGTGTCATTTTCCACATCGTAGAGAGATATGGCTTTTAAATTATCGTCTTTTCGCAAAGATTCAATATCCTGAAATTTTACAAAAACATTTTGAAGCCGCACGTCTAATATGTCAATATTCACCGAGAGCGGACATTTTATTCCGTAACGCTTACGGATATTGCCGATAATATTTTCCTCGTTGAGAAGTTCGCTTTTCCTGACAAAATTGAAATACGACTTCTGACCGGAAAGAATCATCACCTCCGGCGTTTCTCTCTGAACCGCAATCCTCTCCCAGTTTCTCCCTATCTCCCTTTGCTCGCCGGTGCCATTTCTCGTCCATGACACCAATGCGGAACTGACGGAATAATCATCCATAAAAAAATACCTGTCCAGATTCTCGTAAGGATTGCCTATTTTCATAAGTTTGATAATATCGGGAAGAAGTTTGCCGAAAGAACTTTCAAAAAGTTCTTTCTTTTCATTAAAATATATGTGGCAAAACATCGCCAGGCGCGTATTTAGAAAACTTACGAGCGCAGGAAGAGCGTCTTTTTTAATCGTAAAACCGGATTTCGTAACCGTGGTGTTATCGAGAAGCCGCCTCATATCTATGCTTCCAAATTCCTTTGTGCCGCAGTAGTATTTGTCCCTCAGGAGAAAGTCAATTATGTCCACGCTGTAAATCCCGAGCATTATCTTGCTGAAAATCTGCTCCCAGAGTTCGTAGCCCGTGAAATTTTTGGGTGTTTTGATAAATTTTATTATGTCTTCAACTTTTATTTTGCGCGTGAAATAACCGTGCGGCGAGAAATTTATTTTTTCTATAACCGGAGACAGGTATTCGGTTATTATTTTAGCCGATATATCTTCGTGCGTTTTCCCGAATTCCTTCCAGACATAAACATCGTCCAGCAAATGGCCGAAGGGCCCGTGCCCTATATCGTGGAGGAGACCCGCGAGACGAAATAGTTCTTCCACATAACATTTTTCGGACGGAATCTTTTCTCCGGGAAACGATGCCTTAAAATCATCGTAAAGCGCACAGGCGAGGTGCCCCGCTATGTGCATCGTGCCGAGCGAATGCTGGAATCTGGTGTGAGTCGCGCACGGGAAAACCATCCATGTCGCCTGTAGCTGATTGATTCTCCGCAAGCGCTGAAGCCACGGCGAATCAATTATATTCTCTTCCGAGACATCGCCGGATTTCTGCGAAACGGTGAAATATATGTAATCGTGTATTACATCTCTGATGCTTCCGGTTTTTATTTCTTCCATAATTTTAATTATACAAAAAAACTTTCCTTATGGTAAAGACCTAAAATTGACAACGCGTTTATTAAATAGGATAATTAAACCAAAAAAATGCGGAGGTGTCTTTATGACCGAAACGAAAAATAATACAGGCATTGCGCCCGCTCATGGGGAGAGCGCCGAAGAAAGTTCTGAAACTACCGTAAAAAAATTAGAGAAATCGATTGCCGACCTTGAAAGCGAACTGTTCCCGGCGTGCGAGGGTCTTCAGAACATAAAAATAGAACTTCACGATGTCCGCAACATCACTGAAAAAATACTTGGTATTATACCGAAAATACGCAGGGAGAAAGCGCGTCTGCATCTCTTGAAAGCTCTCATTCATTATAAGGAACCGCTCAGGCAAAGCGGCGTAAATACAGCCGCCCTAAACTTTGTGGTTCAGAAAAGAGCGGAAAAGATTCTCGGACAGAGTTTCCGTCTTGATTTACCCGCCGTAACGGCAATTGAAAAGGAACTTGATATATTTTGCGGATTCTTTGAATCGGAAGCAAACGCCGATCTTTTTATAAAACTCAGAAAACTTCTTGAAGAAACAAAAGATCTTGATAAAATAGAAGTAATCGTCAGAAAAATGCGGTTGAATATACAAACCCCGTCAGAAATCGCTTCTCAAATCAGAAAGGAAGACAACATAAGATACTTTACAAACGAAGCGGGTTTTGCCGAACCCGGTTCGGTAATGGAATTGCTGACTCACAAAAATCCCGCCGAAGTCATACAAGACAAAGCCATCACTGAAAAAGAATTTAAGAAAGAAATAAAAAAACTTGAAGGCGAATTCGACAAAATCAGTAAACACGTGCTTGCGGCGGTTGCGAAAAAAGACATCGGCATACGCAGAATGCTGGACCGGAATATACCTTTTATTGCGCGGTTATTTTCCGATTATATTTTATCCCCGATAGCGACCAGCGCGAGCGTTCTCGGCACTCTTATAATCTTATTCTTTGCTCTCGGCAGGTTCGCGGCGGAACCTCTCAAAAACATTTTTCCCGTTGCGGGCGGTATTCTATATTCCGCGGGAATTGTGGATATTTCTCAGCTTGCCTCGCCGGTTTACGTCGTAATTATCAGTATCACTCTAATTCTTATCGGCGGACTTCTCAAAAGAATTGACGATAAAGTAAAACATAGATGACTGCATTTCCACCTTCGGCGGACGAAGCGGGTATCCGCCTCAGGCGGATATTCTGCGGCGGGTGTCGCCAGCCGCAGAATGTGGAGGAGCCGGCGACTTCAGTCGGCGGGGCTCCACTTTTGCAGTTGTCAATAGCCGGCGACAGGCGGTAAGAGATGACTTTTCAACTTTCAAGACCCAACCCCTTTCACTGCGACCCCTTTCACTGCCTCAGAAAAATCTGGAGGTTCTTAAAACCTCTTAATAAAAAACTTCTTTACCCCGGGCTTGGTCTTGCTTACGCTTTTATATGCAGGGCTCTGATGCTTACGGTGAAAATGAAAACCATCGGATACGAAAACGAAAAAAAAGTCGTTGAGTCGGGAAAAAAATTTATTTACGGTTTCTGGGATGGGCGTCAGATAATGCTGTTCCCTTTCGGGATAGGCAAAAACCTTATAACGATAGCGACAACTTCCGATGTCGGCGCGATTCTTGTCATAATCCACCGCTTCTTCACCATTAAATGCCTGCGCGGTTCTTCAAGCTCCGGAGGCGCGGGAGCAATGAAAGGGCTCATCAGAAACATAAAACGCGGCAAAAACGCCGCCATTGCCGTTGACGGGCCTCGGGGACCGAACGAAATTGCGAAATCCGGCATAATACAACTCGCCCGGCTTTCGGGCGCCGTGATTCTGCCTCTGACCGCTTCCGTCAGAAAAAAAGTCCGGTTTGAAAAGTACTGGAACAGGGTTTTTATTCCCTTGCCTTTCACTTCGGGATGCTATGTTATCGGCCGTCCGATAGAAGTCCTTCCTCAAACTCATAGACAGGAAATAAATAAAATGCTAAACTTATTTCAGATGGAGTTAGAAAGAATAACGAAAATTGCCGATGAATTTTATTGAATATTACAGAAATCCGGTTGTGCGCAGGCGCATCGCCGACTACTGCGGCGGAGATTGGAGAGACCCCTCATCTTTTACGGCGCAGTATCTCGTCGGATACGGAGTTGAACTGCTTAAAAAAAAGAACATAGAATTTGAGTCAAAAGAAAAAGAATATTTTGAATGGATTTTGGAAAACGGCCTTGACATATACCGTTCAGTGTGGGACATTGAATCAACTCTCGCAGTTCTTGACATTGAATATTTTAACATTGACTATCCGGGCGAGATTTATAAAAAACCGAATGAAACATTTCCCTTAATTGAACCCGCGTACCGGAAAATACTTGAAGTATTCGCTCGTTTTGGAATAAAGCCCCTTACAATTATGACAGGACAGGGATACCACTTCACTTTCAAAATATCAAGGTTTTCATTCGCCGACAAAATCCTTGAAAGATGCGGTTTTGTTTCGGACTCCTTAAAAAACAGTTACAAAACCGTAAAAGGTCGGCGAAAAAGGCCTGTTTCCATACGACACGGCAGAGCTTTTGAGGGTATGGGAAAAATTCTTGAATTCATTGTCCAAACCGTAATCAGGGAGCTCGGACAGGAAAATTTTCAACTTCCGTGCGTCATAACGGACGTCGCTGTCGGGCCCTCGCGCAGGGGACATCGCGAAGCGCTGTCATTTGACCTTTCAATGTACGGCGACCCTATTTTTATGCGGGACATACGGTGCCCTTTCAGCACTCACCAAAAACACAAAATGCAGTGGTATAAGGTGGGAAAAGACATTGCAGAAGATATTCCCCCGAGGTTAGCCATACCGAGAAACGGCATAACGCTTGAAGAAGCGCTTAAAATCAGAATCAGCCCCGAGAAAACGATTGAACTTGCTAAAAAGGTCTCCTGTAAAATTCCCGATTTCTCCAAAGAGTTTCCTAAATTATATAAGGAATACCAGTCGTCAAAACTTTACAAACTGCACAAGTCTTTTGACAGGGAGAAAATAGATGACCCGTCCGATTGGCCGAAGACATACGACGCGCTTGATACCGAGACGCTTCCGGTTTGCACGCGTCTTTGTATACTTTTGCCTAACAATAATCTTTTGAGGCCCACAAACTTACAAAACCTTGTCAGGGTTCTTCTATACAAGGGGTGGCACCCGAAACACATTGCGGGTCTGGTTTATTCAAAATATGTAAGAGAACAGTACAACTGGACGGAAAACTGGCAGAAATACAACCCGTCTTCCAGAGCGAACTTTTACGTAAGGATTTTTTCCGACCTTATACTCGCCGGCATTGACAAAGAAGTGGACATGAATTGCGTATCGGCAAATGAAATAGGTTTTTGTGTAAAAGAATGGTGCGGTTGGAATCTTTCGGATTTTAAATTAAAGGAGTGTATGTGATGAAAAAATTTGTTTTTCTTTTCTGTGTTTTTTTCGTGGCCGCCTGCGCGACGACGAAAGTTGCAAGAATGGAATCGGACGAAGCGGTTGACCTTTCGGGTTACTGGAACGACACCGACTCCCGTCTCGTTTCTCAAGAAATGATCAGCGATTGCGTAGGAAGGTCGTGGATTTCGGATTTTACTTCCAAAGCGGGTAAAAAACCGCGCGTGATTGTGGGCTCCGTCAGAAACAAGTCCTCCGAACACATTGCCACGGAAACCTTCGTCAAAGATATGGAAAAAGAACTCATCAATTCCGGCAAGATAACTTTTGTCGCGGCGGCATCGGAACGCGAGGAAATTCGCGAAGAGCGCGCTGAACAGCAGAAGTTTTCCGAAAACGCCAAAGAATTCTTTAAGGAAAAAGCCGCCGATTACATCCTTCAGGGAACGATAAATTCAATTCTTGACACGGTCGGCGGAAAAACCGTAAGATTTTATCAGATTGAACTTGAACTGATTGACATGGAGTCAAACGAAAAGGCGTGGATAGGTCAGAAAAAAATAAAGAAACTTGTCAAAAAATCAAAGTTCGGTCTGTAAAGTGTTTAGTTCCTTGTATAAATGGGAAAAAATCCTTATATCTTCCCCCTTTGGAAAAGCGGTTCTCCCCTTTGGAAAAAGGGAGTGAGAGGGGATTTTAGGGAGATTTTCCGACTATTAGGGGGAAGAAAAAATGACAAATTTTCGTTTGATATATTGGTCTCTTTGGATGGGGCTTCTTTTCCTTTCGGCCTGTTCCGCTCCCGATTTCTACGGCAGGATAAATACAAAGGTTGAGCGTCAGGATTACGCATCGGCATTAAAGGAAATAAACGACAACAAAAGCAAATACTATCCCGATAAAAACGCTCTTCTTTATTTTCTTGACTCCGGACTCCTCAATCATCTCGCCGGCAATTTCAACGAAAGCAACGCCGCTTTTGAAAAAGCCAAGCTGCTTGCGGATGATTATTACACAAAAAGCGTGACAAAAGAAATGACGACTTTTCTCATAAACGACACGATGCGACCTTATTACGGTGAGGATTTTGAAAGAGCTTTAATTTATCTGTTTAAGGCGCTGAATTATGTCTGCCTCGGAAACCCCGACGAAGCGCTTGTGGAAGCAAGACAACTCAATCATTTTCTTCAGACACTCGATCAGGCCGTCGGCGGAAAAAACGTTTATAAGGAAGACGCTTTTGGCAGATACCTTATGGGAATTGTGTGGGAGGCGGCGCTCTCAAAAGAGGCAAAAAACGACGCTCTTATTGAATATAAAAATGCGCTTTCAATTTATGAAGCAAACCTGAAAAATTACGGGACGCCCGCGCCTCTGGATGTTTCAAAAAGCATCGTGCGGCTCGCACAGGAACTCGGTTTTGCCGACGATGTTGACTGGTATTCGCGTAAATACAACATAAACAAAAACAAAATTCCGAAGATAAAAGAGGAAATTGTCTTAATTCACCTAAACGGCCCGGCGCCGAAAAAAATCAATCACTTTATAGAACTCACCCTCGGCGAGGGTTGGGCTTCCGCCCAAAGCGTGAAAACAACGGGGAAAGAATCCACCGACGTCGCCCAGGCGCAGTCCGCTATGAGAGCTTTTTCCGCGAAAAAAACATTCAAGGTCGCTTTTCCCGAATACACGCAGGAGCCTTTTAACTGCAATAAAATTGACATTGAAGTTTCGGGCGGAGATTTTTCCGGTAAAACACAGCCGGCTTCAAACATATCGCTCATCGCTCAGAAAAACCTTGACGACCGCATCACTCGCATTCGTGCCAGAGCGATAACCCGCGCGTGGACAAAAAATCTCATCGCTCTGAGTGTTGAGGAAAAAACCAAAAAAGAAAGAGGAGAACTCACAGGACTTCTCGCAGGCGGATTAATGAGAGCGGCAGGTTCCGCTACGGAAGTGGCGGATTTAAGGGCGTGGCAAACGCTTCCCGCTCGTATTGATATCGCCAGAATTCCCGTTCAGCCCGGGACATATCACCTGCGCCTGCTTCTCAAAAATGCGTCGGGAAACCTCATCGGCGAGAAAGTCATAAACGACGTTAAAGTGGAAAAAAACAAAAAGACATTCGTCACCGTCAGGACCCTTCAATAGTAAAAAACTCCGGGCTTTTTACGCTCTTTCTTCCGAGCGTGTGATTTCCGAGGGTTTATTCAGAACATAAAAAGGAAGACCTATAAAACCGAACAAGAGCATTATTAGTTTATAGAAAAGCGAAGCCGTCACCGACACTTCGGGGGTTATGGAAACCATACTGAAAAAAACCGAGTATGCCGCCTCGCCGATTCCCCATCCCGCAAAAGAAACGGGCAAACCCTGAATAACGTTGATGAGAGGAACGAAGCAGACAAAAGTCGCATACGGTATGCTTTTCCCCGTGAGCGTTGTTATTATCGCGTAGTTGACAGATATTATCGCAATCTGCACGAACAGGGATAAAAAGAGCGCCGCAAAAAACGCGGGAAGCCCCTTCCTTTTATAATAAAAGAGCGCCGAGTGAAGTTTCTTTATCGGATGTTCTTCGGGAAGTTTTCTGTAAAGAGAAAGTTTTATGAGAAATTTCTCGTCAAGAACAATCGCCGCCGCGATAAAAGCCACCAAAAAAAATAAAAGAGCGACCGCTACAAACTTCATAAGTGGAATTGTGTTCCGCAAATAAAGACAGCCGACGAGAAGAAAAATAAATGTCGCCGCGGCGCCTGTCAACCTGTCTATAAAAATTGTAAATACAGCGCTTTTTTTCGCGCTTTTCGTATCTCTGTGGAGGTAATAACCTTTTATTATATCACCGCCCAGAGTAGAAGGCATAATATTGTTGAACAGATACCCTATCAGAGAGTACTTCACAACCGAAGCGTATTTTATTTTAAAACCTCTATCTTTCAAAA
>PEXM01000057.1 GCA_002779055.1 Elusimicrobia bacterium CG08_land_8_20_14_0_20_44_26 | reverse complement strand
CTCCGGACCGTAGTCGGGCCTTATGGAAAAAATAATTGAAGCAAGCCCCGCGACAAACGGACAGGCCATTGAAGTGCCGCTTTCGGGTAAATATCCTGAGATGTCCCATATATCATAATTGTCATTTGACGCTCCGCCCGGGTTAGTGTTGGGAACTGTGCTCATAATATCGTTGCCCGGAGCCAATACATCAAGCTGAGGTCCATAATTACTTCCATGACCCGTCCCCCAGTCGCTCGGCGAACATCTGTCTCCGCTCTCGTTTACCGCTCCCACGGCAAAAGTCGTTGAAAGAGCCGCCGGATAACTGACTGCTGGAAAGTTGTCATTTCCCGAAGCCGCCGCTATAAAAACTCCTTTTTCAAAAGCGTATGAGCAGGCCTCCGATTCGGCAGGATCGTAGGAATTGGAACCAAAACTCATATTTATCACTCTTGCTCCATTCCTTACCGCCCACATTATTGCTTCAACTTCGTCGCACTCATGGCCTGAGCCCTCAGAATCAAGAACTTTCAGAGCCATAATCCTCGGATTTACGGCAACTCCTGCGATACCTTCGGCGTTGTTTGTTTCCGCGGCGGCGATTCCTGAAACGTGTGTCCCATGACCGTTGTCGTCGGCCGGGTCATTGTCGTTTCCGACAAAATCCCAGCCGTAATATCCTTTCGGCGATTTCCACATTTTATTTTTCAGGTCGGGATGATTGTAATCCACGCCCGTGTCTATCACGGCGATTATAACCGATGACAGGCCGAAACTTGTATTCCAGGCGTTTTCCATATTAATGCCGTTTGACGAAGTAAGCCCCCACTGCGAACCGTAATTCGTGTCGTTCGGCGTAAAAAAGGCGTGTCTTTGGCGGCTCTTGTAGCAGTATTTTACTTCCGGCCGACTTTTGAAAAAATTGATTATATCATCTTCGCTTTTTCCGTCGGGCGACTGCAATTTCCACAGTTTTATTTCTTCAATGTATCCGGAAACAATGGCTGAGGATCTGGCGATGAGTTCGTTTTGAAGAGGTCTTTCCGCGGAGTCGTAAAATTTAAGCAGTATTGGAGAAGCGTATGAAAAACCGCAAAGAATAATAGAGAAAATCGCGATGTGTATTATTTTGTTAATGTTCAAGCTTGTTTCTTATAAAAAATACCGCCAGCGCAATAAATACGATATTTGCCGCCCACGCGCCGACGAACGGCGGAATCATAGCGTTTTCCGCGAAAGATATTCCCAGCGAGAAGCATCCCCAATAGACGAAACTTATGAATACGCTGAGCACCACAGCCGTCATCCTGCCTACGGAGCTAAAATAAATACCCACGGGCAAACCTATTGTTATTACCACAAGAGCTGACAGAGCCGATGAAATCCTCGCGTGAAAATTCACTCTTTCTCTGTATGAATCAACTCTGCCTTCCTTGAGCTCATCTATGTGCTTTTTAAGTTGAAAAATATTCATTTCCTCGTATGAGGCCTGGCTGATAAGAAAGTCCCCCGGCTTCTGCGGGAAATCGTATTTTTTGACTGCTAAATGTTTTTCCTCCGTAAGTTCGTTTTTTTTATTCCAGTTTCTTTCCGTTACATCTTTAAGAATCCAGATGTCTTTCCATATAAAACTTTTTGCGTAAACATTTCTGATGCCTTTGGCGTTTTCAATGTCCGCGCTGAAATTTCCTCCGGCGTTTTTCTCCGAATCAAAAAAACCTATAAAAAACAAAGCGTCGTCGTCGTTCTTCGTCCTTCCTCTCATAACAATGTTGAAATATTTCCCCGAGTATGACGGTTTTTTTTCTCCTTTTATAATGACATTGTAATATTCATACGCTTTCTTTGTGGTCTTTATGGCCGCAAATTCATCTGCCGAAAATATGAGCAGACAAAAAAGAATTCCGGATAAAAAGAACGGTTTTATAATCCGTATGATTGAAACTCCGGAGGTCTCAATTGCAATCAGTTCGTTTTTTCTTTTAAGTTCCGTAACCGTTATAACTTGCGCAAGCAGTATGGAAATGGGGAAAACCTGCAGAAACCATTGGGGGCTTTTATATGCGAGAAAGGTGAGAATCTGACCGGCTGTCGCATGATATTGTGAAAATTCGTCAAGCCGTTTTATGAGGCCGGCAAGAATAAATACCGACATAAAGCCGGTTGTAGATATAATAAGGGTACTATAAAATTTTCCGAGTATATATTTTGAAAATTTCCTCATCTGATAATAACGAGCGCCGCCGCGCAAAGTGTGTTGGGTATCCAGCACGCCGCCGTGGGATTTAGCCACCCGGTTTCCGCTGCATGAACGCCTATCATAAAAACGAGATAATACGCGCCTATCATAAGAACCGCAAGACCCATGCCGACCACTTTTTTAGGCGATTTAACTCTAATGCCGAAAGAAGCCCCTGCCAATGCCAGAAAAAAAGCGCTGAACGCCAGAGCAATCCGCATATTGTATTCCACATCCAGGTTTTTTGCCGGAAGGCCTCTGGCTTTAAAATCTTTTATCCTGTCTTTGAGCACAGAAGAGGTAAGCTGGACAATTCTTTTTGAACTTTTAAGAACTGCTTCGGAATTGAGTGTAAACGAATACCTCATAAAATTTATGGAAGTCAGAAGCGAAACGTCTTTTGATTCCGCGAGAAACATTTTGCCGTTATTTAATTCAAGACCGATCAAACCGTTTTTATTTTTTTTCAAACGCCCGGAAGAAGCGAAAATTCTCGCTGACGGGAAATTGTTGTTTATTCTGTATATTTTTATGCCCGACATTTCATCGTTGGTTATTTTATCGGCGAAAAAAATGTAGTCGGCAAACCTTGTGAAAGTTTTTTCACTGATTCTCAGGATTTTCTTTGAAAGCATTCGCCGTATTTCCTCTTCCATCTTTAGATTGCTTTCAGGCGAAAGAGTTGAATTTGAATAAAGCAAAAAAAGCGTCACAAAAATGCCGCTTGCTGCCGTCGTCTTTAAAATTCTCCTCGGATTTATTCCCGAGGACTGCACTGCGAGTATTTCAAGGTCCCCGGCCATCCTGCTTACGGCGACAACCCAGCCCATCACAAAGGAAATCGGTATGACGAATATAAAAGTGGAAGGAATGCCGAGCGAGAAAACCTTTATAAGGTCAATGATTCCCGCACCTTTCACCAAAAGGGAAGCAATAAATCCCGCCGCTTCATTTATCATAAAAATTCCTACAAGCACGAGCATGGAAGCGAGAAAAACAGAGGCAAATTCCCTGATGAGATACCTTGCAAAAATTTTCATTTTACTAATTTAGCATATTTTTGCTTACTCACAAAGCAAAAAATTTTTTTTCCAGCATTCGTTTTCTCTTTGTTTATTGTTTGCTATAATTACACATACGGTTTTAAGAGGAGATATTTATTATGACTATTATTTTATCGGTTGTTTGCGGCGCTCTTTTTGTAAAATATCTTGGTTTGAACATCTTTCTCGGAATCATTATCGGTCTTCTTTTTGGTATGGGGCTGGCCGCAAAATATTTTCTGAAAGGAAAAGCGCTTGTGTGGTTATTTCATACTGTTTACATTTTTTCGTATCTTGCGATGATATTTCTTCTCGCCGAATATGTGTCGGGGGAAATTGTAAGCGTTTGTGCCTTATGGGCGGCGGCATCAGCCCTCTTTTCCTATCGCGAAAGGCGTTTGACTATTCTATCAAGTTCTTCAAGCGAGAAGAAGTGAATTTTTATAACGCCACGGTTTTGTTTATCGGCTCTCACATCAACTTTTGTTGAAAGAGCACCTTCTAACTTTTCTTCAAGTTCCTTTAACTCTGCGGAGATGCTTCTTTTTTGCGTTTTCGGCGAAGCCCCCGCCGTAGCCGCAAGAAGTTCGGTTTCCCTGACCGAAATGTGCTCTTTCCTTATTTTGCTTATGATATAATTTCTGCGTCTTTCATCTTTAAGAGAGCCGAGAGCCCTCGCGTGACCTTCTGAAATTATTCCCGCGGAAAGAGCGTTCACAATATCTTTCGGGAACTTGAGAAGCCGAAGCGTGTTTGCCACCGCAGACCTGCTTTTTCCTATCCTTGAGGCCGCCTGCTCCTGAGTGAGCGAGAATTTTTTCATAAGTTCGGATATGCCGGATGCTTCCTCAAGAGGGTTTAAATCTTCTCTCTGGAGGTTTTCTATGAGGGACATAAATGCCATATCATTGGCGCTACCGTCCCGGATTATTGCCGGCACTTTGGAAAGCCCCGCAATAAATGCGGCCCGCAATCTTCTTTCCCCTGCTACGAGTCTCCACCCTTCTCCCGATGTTAGAGGCGCCACGACAAGCGGCTGGATAATGCCGTCCGTTTTTATGGTATCGGCGAGCGATTTGATTGTCTCGTCGGTAAAGGTCTTTCTTGCCTGAAATTTCGCCGACTTTATTGATTTTATATCAATAAGATGTATTTTATCTTCAACCTCTTCGGGAATGAGAGCCCTCAAACCCCGTCCTAAAACTTCTCTCTTCATTAAATTCTCCTTTTTTATGCTTTAGACCTTTCCCGTTTTAAAAATTCTCTGCCGAGTTCTATATAAGCAACGCTTCCGCTTGAAGTTTTATCATATTCATATATGTCTTTTCCAAAACTCGGCGCCTCCGCCAGCCGCACATTCCTCGGTATTGCCGTTTCAAAAAGTTTTTCACCAAAAAAATCCCTGATTTCTTCCGCCACACGGTTGCTCAGATTTAGCCGCCCGTCAAACATTGTGAGCATCACGCCCTTGATGTGCAATTTCTCGTTGAAGGCATCGCGCACGTATTTAAGAGTATTCAGCAATTTGCCGAGACCCTCAAGAGCGTAAAACTCGCACTGCAGCGGAATCAGAACGCTGTCTGATGCGGCGAGAGCGTTTACCGTCAAAAGACCCAGCGAAGGCGGACAGTCAATAAAAATATAATCGTAAGCCGTTCTTATGCCGACAAGAGCGTTTTTAAGGCGGAATTCTCTGTTTTCTATGCCCACAAGCTCTATTTCGGCACCTGTAAGGTCACTGGTTGAGGCGATAAAGTCAGGAGCGTTGTCCCTTTTCATTATTGAGCCGTTAAGTGAGGAAGTAACCAGCACATCATAAATAGTTTTTGCCGTGATTTTAAAACCCATGCCCGATGTGCAGTTTGCCTGCGGGTCAATATCCACCAACAGCACTTTTTTGCCGCGCACCACAAGGGCCTTTGAGAGATTAATAGAGGTCGTCGTTTTCCCGACGCCGCCTTTTTGATTTACTATTGATATTATTTCAGACATTATTCCACAAAAGTATAAAGCCGTCCGGATATTTTAAGACCTCATCAGGTTTTTTTCTGAATTCGCTTCCGCTAACTTCTTTTTTAAAATAAAGAATAATTCCTCCCGGGGCCGCGAGTTTTTCAGCACACTTCAAAAATCTTCCTCCAAAAGCTCTGCCCGTGACTGCATTATATCTTTTTTTGACTTTATCGGCAATTTCTCTTGCGTCGCGATTTAAGATGTTGAGACCTTTTAATTTTAGCATCTCACTCACATTCTCAAGAAAACCGGCTTTTTTGCCGTTTGACTCTATGAGGTCAACCTCGGCTTCTTCCAAAACAATTTTTAATATGATGCCCGGTATGCCGGCACCGGAGCCAACATCACAAATTTTGACATCCTGTTTTTTTTTTCTTTTTATGATTGCGTCGGCGAAAATAAGGGAGTTTTCAACAACTTCCTGCCACAACGATTCTTTGCTGAACGAACAGAGGTTGAAAGAGTCCGAACATTTTTTTAGTTCATCAAGATATAATTTCAACTTATTTTTAACGGAGGGTTTTAATTCCATATCTAAATTATTCCTGAGGCGGCCGGCGGCATTTGCCTGACAGTAATCTGCGGGGGAAACTTGATATTTTTCTTTGAAGCAGCCGCTTTTTAAGTTTGGGTAGCGCCTTTTCGCAGGCCTCGGCGCCTTTACTAATGCTCTCGGATGTTCTTTTGAAGTTTGCCCAGTGAATGCCCCCTACTTTCGGCTTGATTACAAAATCCGCCTCCTGGATCTGAATGTCGGATAATTTGTAGGAAGAAATGGCATCCGTTCGGGAAAGCACTTCAAGACCCCTTTTGAACGACGGAATTATCCGTCTTTCCGGACGGACGTCGCAGGCGATTATAAAATCGCAGTAATTTGAGAGTGGCGATATGGGAACGGAGTTTACGGTAGCGCCGTCAAGGTAATAACTCCCTTCTATTTCAACCGGCGGAAAGATGCCGGCTATGGATGATGAAGCGGCCACCGCTTCCTGAAGATTTCCACCCCAAAACGTTTTTTCTTCGCCGTGCCCTATATCGGTGGCGACCGCGCAGAAAGGTATCTTTAAATCGGAAAAAAATTCCGGAAGGCCGCATCCGGCAAAGAGTTTTTTGGCATACGATGCGGAGAAAATAGCAGGGCTGACGACGGCTCTGTTCAGAATAAAGAACTGTTTTGCCAGAGAGAGCACCCGTCCGAACGGTCTTTTTGGAACCGCTTTGGAAAATTGAGAGCCGATTTCGTCAATTATTCCGCTTTTGAGAATGCCGATCACTTTTTCCTCAAGACCCGCGGCATCGGGTTTCCACGCATAAAGGGCTCCAACCACGGCGCCCATGCTTGTGCCGGCTATGATATCCGGAACAATACCGTTTTTCTCCAAAATTCTGAAAATGCCGATGTGAGCGAGACCCCTCACACCGCCTCCGCCGAGAGCAATGCCGATTTTAAACTTTCTCATTAAATAAAATGTTTCCCGTGAAACATTCCAATGGGTTTCATTCATCGTTTTCATTATTCCATTCGTTATTTTTGCCTCTCGTCAGGGCTATATAAAAATATGTGCGAAGCATAGGGGGCAAGTTGCAATTGGTTTCCCGCACGGTTAAAGCGGTTAACCGGCGGGCTTTTTATGATTGTTTCATCATTTAACAAATCCTTCCAGATACCATCCCGCGGAAATTTCAAGTTGAGCATCTGAAAACTCGGTGAAAAATTTATCACGACCGCGGCCAACTGATTTCTATATTCTTTCTCAAATGCATAAACATTTTCATCGCAATCCGTGGGGATTTTTTTGATGTCCCCGAGGTATAAAACCGGATTTTCCTTTCTAATTCTTATGAGTTTTTTGTAAAAATCCCGCAGCCCGCCTTTACGGTCGCCTGTCCGCAGGACATCCCGTGGGTCTGCCTCCCAGTTGATTTTAAACGGTTCAAAATGCGACGGTCTCACCGTCTCGCCGATTTCCTGACCGTTATATATAAGCGGCACGCCATCAAGCGTAAAAATGACGGTTGCATACGCGCGGCTTGCATCTTTGCCGAATAGCTCCTGCGCGCGAAGTTCATCGTGATTTTCAATAAACCGCATCCGCAGAGCGCCTCCGGGAAACTCCTTTTTCTGTGCATCTAACAGTTCCTGAATAAAACCCGCTCCTCTTATGGTAGTGTTTATTTGATAGTTCTTTTCCGTCCACGGAATCTTAACGCTTTCAAGAGAGGTTAAATCGCGCAAGTTTTTTTCGTTGGTTTTGATTTTTCTTAAGGTGTGATACAGCGCCCATGAATATGTCAAATCAAAAGCGTTTGTGTGGAATTGCGGGTCTTCCCATTCGGCAAGAAGCAGTATTTCCGGTTTGATTGTTCTTAATCGTTTTATTGCGCGCTCCCAAAAAACTATTGGTTTGAAGCCATAGATATTTCCCGCCGTGTCGCAACGCAATCCGTCAATATCAAATTTTTCTATCCATCGGGACATCGTTTTAATCATTTCATCCTGCAATTCACAACTGGCATAATTCAAATGCGCCACATCAGACCAATCGGAATTCGGAGAAACAATCTCGCCCGCTTCATTTTTTCTATACCAATCGGGATGTTGGCCTATCCAGTTGTGGTCCCATGCGGTATAGACGGCGACCCAGTCAATAATCAGCCGTAAATCTTTTTTGTGTGTCTCATCAACCAGTTTTTTAAAGTCATTTTCATCGCCCAAATCAGGGTGGATGCTGAAGTGGTCGTAGACGGCATAAGGGGAGCCGAGCGTTCCCTTGCGTTTTTTCATGCCGATTTTGTGAATTGGCATAAGCCAGAGAGTATTTACACCGAGGTCTTTAATGTCCTGCAAGCGATTGATAATTCCCTGAAAATTTCCTTCTTCAGAAAACACGCGAGGGTAAATTTCATAAATTATCGCTTCTTTTATCCAGTTGTTTTGCATCTTTTTATTATAACCAATTTGATTTTTTAATGCAAAAGCGGGAAAAAGCGGAATGCGAGAGGTAGCATTTTATCTCACTGTGGAAATTTCCACAGTGAGAATTCTCAATGAATCGGCGACTATTTCGCAGGCATCGGAAATGTTTTCAATCGCTTCAACTAAATCATGCGCTACAATGACCTGCGAGATTGATAAATTAGATTGGAGTATAATCTTCAAAATATCACGATGCTGGTCGTCAGCGGTTTCCTCGACGCTTTCAACAGCCGTGCAGAGTTCTAAGATTTTTTCCTCGCTTTCCTTTCCGACAGCATCAACCGCTTTTTTAAGTTTTTCTACGGCCTCCACAGATGTTTCTACAAATATTTTTAGTTCCTTGCCAAAATTTTCGGGGACTGCTCCGTCCCACAGCGCAAGAAATCTGCCGGCTGTGTGCGCCCAATCGGCGACAGAGTCAACTCTTGTTACAAAATTCATTAAGTCGCCTCTGTCCTCAGGGAGTATTGTGCCCGAGGCCATATCAATTATAAGTTCTCGTCGTATAATGTCGGCTTTGTGTTCCAAACCGGCGACATTATGAATAAAATTTTTCACGTTCGCCGCATCGTCCGAGACGAATGCCCCGACCGCTTTTTCAAGTTCTTTTACCGTCTGAAGGACTTTGTCGAAATGTTCCTGAGAATGTTCAAAAATATACTTTTCCTCTTTCCTTCCGATCCACTCAAAAATGTTACGCATAAATACCTCCATTTAAGGGGACGGTTCTAATACTTTTTTTTGGAGAAAACATTAGACATTAGAATTAGAACCGTCCCCATTGTTTAACTGCATAATACAGACAAAATGAAATTGCCCCCGATACAACAGGCGTGACAATCCATGCCGTCGCGATATCTCTGCCGATTTTAAAATTGACGAATTTCCTGCCCTGCGAAAAACCGACGCCGAATACCGCCCCCACGAGCGCGTGGGTTGTGGATACGGGAATTGATAATCTGGTAAAAAAATGTATTACCAGCGCCGTTGATATATCGGCACAAATTCCCATAACGGGCGTGATGCGCGTGATGCTGAATCCCACGGTTTGAGACACTTTCCAGCCAAAAAGCACAGCGCCTATGAATATGCCGGCTCCGCCAATTACGCAGGCCGTTTTTGCCGGTAGAGCCTTGGAGCCGATAACCAGAGCGACGGAGTTTCCGACATCGTTTGCGCCCCAGGTATAGGCAACCCAGCAGCTTGTCAGAGTCAACAGCGCTTTGCTTATTTTTTCAAATTCACTGTGTATTTTCAATTCTGCCAAAAATTTTATCAGAAGAGAATACGCCGAAAAAGCGATTATGAAAGCCGCTGTCGGCGTGAATATCCAGCAGATAACGATTTTTTTTAAGACAATCCATTTCAGAGAAACACCCATTGCAAGGCCGAGACCCGCCACTCCGCCGACGACAGAATGGGTGGTGCTTATGGGCATTCCGAAATATGTGGCGACAATCATCCATAAAATTGCACCGGCAATTCCAATCATTGCGACTGTCATTGTCAGATGCGATGAATCAATGATGCCGGAGCCGATTGTTTTCGAAACCTTGCCTCCCTCTAAGAATGCGCCAAGCAGAGCAAAACCGCCGCACAAAAACATTCCATACACGGGCTTGCCGATTTTCGCGCCTATCCAATCGGCGAAAGAATTGGCGGCGTCGTTGGCTCCGATTGAGACGGCATAAATAACCGAACAAATTATAATAGCGGTTAATAAAATCAAAAAATCACCTCCGGTAATTCAGTATTATAAGAAATAATTCCGAGTATTGGAAACCGGCGAAAAAGGGCGATAAGAAAAAAATCAGGCGATGAATATCAATTTTATAGAGGATATGCCCTTTATTTTTTCTATTTCGGCAAGAGTTTCCGGAAGCGGTTTTTCGTCAAGTTTGATAATCGTCAAAGCCCTTCCGCCCTTTTTATTGCGGGCAACATCCATAGATGCGATATTTACATTAGCATTTCCCAGGATGGTTCCGACTTTTCCGATTATTCCGGGTATATCTTCGTTTGAAAGTATAAGCTCGTTACCTCCTACTTTTATATCGCACTCAAAACCGTTGCATTCAAAAAAGCGTGCGCCGTCCGCAGCAACTCTGCCTTTAAGAGACAGATCGGCTGTTTCTATTCCGAGCGCGTCGACGAATTTTTCCTTCGGGTTTTCAAAATCATCCCACAGTATATTTCTTTTTCTCGCAATGGGCAAAGCGCTGATTAAATTCACTTTTTCGTCAAGAATTTGAGAGAGTAGTCCTTTGAGGAACGCTGATTTCACGGCATTCAGATTTAATTTCATCGCGCGCTCGCCGTAAATAAATTTCAAATTATCAAGAGAACCCGAAATTTGCGATGCCGCGCTCCCCAGTTTCTCCGCAAGATGCAGGAAGGGCTTCAGCTCACCTTCCGCGCCCTTTACGGAACTGAAATTGCAGGCGGATTCGGGAATTTCTCCGTCAAAAAACCTCAAAATATCCTCCGCGACGGAAAGAGCGACTTTGTCCTGCGCTTCAAGAGTGCTTGCTCCGAGGTGAGGCGTTATGATAAGGTTATCCGGTTTTCTGAGGTCGTCTCTTTCAAGGGGCTCCTTGTCAAAGACATCAAGAGCGGCTGAATTTATAATGCCGGAGGAAAGCGCCTTCAGAAGATCATCTTCGTTCACGATTCCCCCGCGCGAACAGTTGACGAGCATCGCCGTTTTTTTCATTTTTTTTAACGCTTCCATATTCAGCATATTGAGAGTGTGTTTGTTTTTAGGGACATGCATCGTCACCACGTCCGACTTCTCAAAAAGCTCGTCCAATTGAACCATTTTTATGCCCAAGTCCGTTACGTCTTCCTGTTTTACAAAAGGGTCGTATGCAATAATATTCATTTCAAAGGATGTGAGGCGTTTTGCGACTTCCGCTCCTATTTTCCCCAGACCTATTATGCCTGCGGTTTTTCCCGCGAGTTCCGTTCCGATGAAGGATTTTTTATCCCACGCGCCGCTTTTGGTACTCTGGTTTGCCTGCGGTATTTTTCTGGCAAGACACATTATGAGCGCGATTGTGTGTTCGCACGCGGCAATCGTGTTTCCCGACGGCGCGTTAATTATAAGAATGCCTTTTTCACTCGCCGCCTCAATATCAATGTTGTCAATGCCGACTCCCGCGCGGGCGAT
>PEXM01000024.1 GCA_002779055.1 Elusimicrobia bacterium CG08_land_8_20_14_0_20_44_26 | reverse complement strand
TGGAACACCGCTGCATACAACGGCTGGCTTGAAAGGGTCGCAGGTTCTGACCTTGGCATTGCCCCGGAAGAGTTTATAAAACTAAAATCCGAAGAAATCGGCAGGATAACAGCGGAGAAACTTCTCAATGGCTGGAAACAGAGAATTGAGGAATTGGGCGAGAATGCCTTCGGCGATATGGTGAGGTTTATTTCTCTCAGGGTGATAGACCATCACTGGAAAGACCATCTTCTTAATCTGGACATAATGCGGGAAGGAATCGGCCTTCGGGGCTACGCGCAGAAAGACCCTGTTGCCGAATACAAGATGGAAGCTTTCGCAATGTTTGAGAATATGCTCAACAGAGTGAAAAGCGAAGTGCTGGAATTTGTGTTTCATATGCAGGTTTTAACCAAACATCCGTCGCCTCGCCCGACAATGGATCCTGCGCACTTTGGGGAAGAGGTTCAAAAGCCCGGAAAACCGAAAAAACGGAAAAACAAAATCGGCCCGAACGACCCCTGTCCCTGCGGCAGCGGGAAAAAATACAAAAAGTGCTGCGGAAAAATAGTATGATTCCCGGGGTTTTCGCGGCGGCTCATAAAGAAATTTTTCGCAACCACTGAATGTTTTTATCAATCGTTCTTTCTGCCATAAGCGGTGTTCTATATTATCTTTCTTTTCCGCCGGTCGCGTTGAATTTTCTGATATGGTTTTTTCTTCTTCCGATTTTCTTTGCCTGCGGCGCCTTGAGAAAAAGAGGCGAAAAAGTTCTTTGCGGTTTTGCCGCGGGCATAACGGGTTTCGGTCTTAATCTTTACTGGATATTTTTCACGGTGAGATCGGTGGGAGAAAATTTTGCGATTTCGTTAGCCGCAGTTCTTATCCCGGCCATCTTTTTTTCGCTCTTTGCATCCGTCTTCACCGCGCTTTCGGAGGAAAAACCTGTGACTCTCGCCGCAACGGGTTCTTTGCTGGCCTGGCTTGGCGCGAAAATTCCCGTCGGTATGCCGTGGTGCGCACTTTATGTAAGTCAGGCGAAAAGCCCCGTATTCCTGCAAATAACGCGCATTACCGGGCCTCATTTTCTCACGTTTCTAATATTGTTTGTTAATGCATCGCTTTATCGATCCATAAGGAAAAGAAAAATCAAAATTATGATTCCTGCTCTGGCGATGTTTCTGTTTACGGCGCTCTACGGCGCTCTCGCAATGAAAGGGCTTTCCGCATCCGTCGGGGCCGAAGCGCGGGAAATAAGCGTTGTCCAGTTAAATGTGTCCCAGGACGAGAAATGGGATTCACTCAAAGCGAACGAGATTATGAGCGATATCAGGAGATTCATTCAGTCGGAGAAAGAATCCCGCATAATTGTGTTTCCTGAATCGTGTCTTCCGGGCATCGTCAATTTTGACGAATACATAAATGAATTTCTGAATGAAATAAGTTTGAAAACGCGGCAGACAATCCTTCTCGGAGCGGCTTTTTACAAAGCGAGAAAACTCTACAACAGCGCCCTAATCATAAACGGTTCAGGGAAGGATAAATATTATTTCAAACGGCGTCTCGTTCCGTTTGGAGAGTTTGTCCCTTTTAGGCGTTTTCTCGGGCGTTTTGTAAGCGTTATAAACGAACTTGGCGATTTTACGGCGGGCGATAAACCCGCGATTCTTGAGACGGGCCGGGTGCGCATCGCTCCCCTCATTTGCAGCGAATCGGTTTATCCGTCACTCTGGCGCGGAGGCGGAAATATGAGAGTGAATATCAGCAACGACGCCTGGTATGGCGAAACCTCAGCGGCAGAGCAACATCTGTGGCATGGCATCTGCGCCGCCTCATCCTGCGGCGTGCCTTTGATTTTTGCGAACAACACAGGGCCTTCGGCTATCATCAATGAGAGAGGTGTCGTAACAGCAGAAAGTCCCTACGGGAGTGCCGTGGTTTTAAGAGGGTCTGTTTATGTGCCTGTAAGAGCGAGCTTTTACGCGGAACACTTTGATATTGCTTTGCCGGCGCTTTTTCTGATTTTAATAATACGGTCGGCGGTATATTTAAAAAATATTATGGGAGGAAATGTAGATGGATAAAGAAATGATCGATTATATTGAGAAAATAAAAAAAGAAGCCGCAAAACTTGAAACGCTCGCCGATTTCAAAAAGATGGAAGAAGAAATATCTGCTCTCGCTGAAAAAACCTTAAAAGAGGGTTTCTGGAATGACACGAAAGAAGCCGGCGCGGTAATGAAGGAACTTGAAAATAAGAAAAAGGATTTTGAAACTTACAAAAAAGTTCTGAGCCATGCTGATGATTTTTTTGAAATGGCGAAAATGTATACGGAAGATGAAAACTTTTTGAAGGAACTTCAGGACGATGCCGCAGGCGTGCTGGCGGAACTCAAAAGCACGAACATCAAACTGCAGTTCAAAGATCCGTCCGATGAAAAAGGAGCGATTGTGACTCTGCATTCCGGGGCGGGAGGCACCGAGGCGTGCGACTGGTGCGAGATGATTTTCAGAATGTATTCAAGGTGGTGCGAGAGAAAAGGTTTCGCAAACAGCGTCGTTGACATCCTTCCGGGCGAAGAGGCGGGAATTAAATGCGTTACGTTTGAGGTAAAGGGGAGATTCGCCTGCGGTTATATGAAATCCGAAATAGGGGTGCACAGGCTCGTGAGAATATCTCCTTTTGATTCCAATAAAAGGCGGCACACGTCCTTTGCTTCATGTGACGTTATACCCGAAATTGACTCGGACATAGAAATAGAAATAAAGCCGGAGGATATCAAGATTGACACTTATAGGTCATCCGGCAAAGGTGGCCAGCATGTGAATAAAACGGACAGCGCCGTGAGGATAACGCACATCCGGACAGGCATTGTCACAAGCTGCCAAAACGAACGCTCTCAGCATCAGAACAAAGAAACCGCGATGAAACTGCTCAAAGCCAAACTCTATGCTCTTGAAATAGACAAACAGAAAGAGCAGTCGCAAAGAAGATACGACAACATGGGTCAGATTGGATGGGGACATCAGATACGCTCTTACGTTTTTATGCCTTACCAGATGGTCAAGGATTTAAGGACGGGTTATGAAACGGGAAATATAAATGCCGTGATGGACGGTGATATAGACGGTTTTATAGAAGCGTTTTTGACGAGCGCCAGAACTTTCAAAAAATGAACCCCGTTAGAAATTTAGCAGATGTGATTGGTAGGTTGTTAAGAAAGGCAAAAATGTGTGCTGGGGGATTTCTAACGGGGTGAAAAAAAACGCGGGCCTTTCGGTTGGAGCCGGAATTTATAGAGGTCTGAGAATAGAAAGTCCTGTTGGCATAAGGCCTCTGACGGGTCTTTGTAAAAAATCGCTTTTTGATATTTTAAAACCTATTATAAATAACTGTAGTTTTCTTGACCTTTTCGCCGGAAGCGGTTCTGTCGGCATTGAGGCTCTTTCCCGGGGCGCCTCAAACGCTTCGTTTGTCGAGAAATCGCCGGCGGTTTACGAAATTCTTAAAATAAACCTTGAAAGGTTAAAAATTCCGACGGATAAATATTCGGCGTATAATATGGACTCGGCCGGTTTTCTCAAAACACACGCGGAAAAGCATTTTGATATTATCTTTGCAGGACCTCCTTATTCTCTCGTTCTGGAAAATGATTTTTATGCCTCCGTTATGGGAATGCTTAAAAAAAACGGTATATTTATCTGCCAGCACAGCACAAAAAAAGAATGGGTCTTTTCCGGGCGGAGATTCAGAAGAAAAAAATACGGCATCACCACAATTGATTTTTATAAATGGGGAAAATAATACTGCTTTTTTTGTTTTCCGCTGCATTGTCATACGGAACGCAGGAATCACTTCCCCCTGAAATCAGTAAGCAGACAAGAATCAGCGGAGATGTAATTCTTTCCGGCGACTGTCTCGTCGCCGAAGGAGGGGAACTGATTTTTGCCCCGGGAGCGCGCATCATCGTTCAGGACGGGGAAGTGCACTCTCTGAAGCTTAATAAGCGCATAGGAAGAAGAATAATAAATGCGGCGGTTTCCGGGAAAGCGTCAATTATCGTCGAGGGGCGGTTGATGGCGGCCTCATCCGATGAACTTCCTGTGGTTTTCGGCGGTTTCACCGCTTCGGGCGCTTCCTCCGGTCTGCGGTGGGGAGGCATTGTCGCGGCGGGTAACGGAGAAGTGGCGCTTTCAAACGTCCGAATAAAAGATGCCGTTTACGGCGTCCTCGCCTGTGATAATGCCGACGTGCTCGTTAAAAAGAGCGTCATCTCAAACTGCGGTATGGGGCTCATAGCGGCGAATAATTCAAATGTAAGGATTATATCCTCGGACATAAACAGGTCTTTCACTTCGGGAGTGGAACTTTATGACGAAAGCAGCGTCTCGGTTGAAAAAACCAAAATTTCGAGAAACGGCGCTGCCGGAATTCTTGCCGGATACAGGAGTAAACTTAGCGTCTCATCCTGCGAAATAGAGTCCAACAAAACGGGCATCAGAATAAAAGACGCCGCCTCATATAAATTCAAAGACAATTTTTTTTATATGAACGACATAGACGTTGACAGTGTTGATAAATACAAACCCGAACCGCTGAAAGCGGGTAATGCGGATTTTGTGTGGAAAGGCCTCGTTGAGGTTAAGGAAGATTTCACCGTTCCCTTCGGGAAAACCCTGAGAATATTGGAAGGGACTAAAATATTCGTATCTTCATCCTGCGTTAAAGACGAGGTCTATTATATTGAATTGCAAAAAGGCCGGGCGGCGCTTACGACCGCGGGAAAGTGCGATATCATTATTAAGGGAAACATAATTGTTTCGGGCACTGAAAAAAATCCCGTATTTCTTGCCGCCACTTCAAAATTCGGCAGCATTATACTGTCGGGCGACGGGAAAGGGTCGGGTATTTTTAATCTTGTCCTGTCCGGAGCGGAAAGGGGAATATATTTAGTATCGGAAAACGCCGCTAAATTCAAGGACTGCGTTTTTAAAAATTGCGGCACGGCGGTAATAATAATGGAGCGCGCCTCACCCGCGTTTGAAGAATGCGTTTTCCTTAATGACAGGTATGGGGTTATTTCCTACGACATTGCGAAGACCTTTTTCAGGGACTCCATATTTTCAGAATGTGAGACGGCTGCAGGCGCAAGAGATAATTCAACTCTGTATTTCAGAAACTGCCGTTTTGAAAAAGGGGCTCTCGCCGCCGCTACATTTGACAAAGCCGACATCAGTTGCGTTTCAAACTCTTTTAATAAAAATGTGGACGCCGTTTTGCTCGCGGATAAAAGTTCGGGTAATATAGAGAGAAATAATTTTTCGCAAAATTTCTCGGCTGTGCGTGTTCTTAACGGCGCGTGTGCGCAAATCTCGGCAAACACATTCGTCAAAAACGAAAATGCGGTTTTGAAAAATATAGATTGCGATGTAACGGAAAAAGACAACAGCTTTGTGAAAAATAAGTCCAATTCGCAATACCTATCGACAAAAAATCCGACGGCATCAGGCGTCATCGGCAAAAGCGAGGTGTGGGACGGCAGGATTTCCGTTGTCGGCGATATTCTCGTTAGACGAGATGCTGTGCTTTATATAAAAAGCGGCGCGAAAATATCGTTAAGATCCTCGGAAGAAGATTATGTGTATTTTACGGAAAAAGCGGGAGAGAAGATTGAAGCGACGCATCCGGGCCTTACGGATATAATTGTTGAAGGGCATCTTATTACGGAGGCGGGCAATGAGATATCGTTTCTGGCCGCGGGGCAGGGATGGGGAGGAATTATTTTTGTAAAAGATGCCGCGGGAGAAATAAATGACGCTCTCTTAAAAAACGCTTCCTCGGCCGTCGCCCTGTATGATAAGAGTTCCGTCCGTTTTAACGGTGTAAATATTGCCGAATCACGCTCAGGTTTATCGCTCAACGACGAAAGTTCGGCTGAATTTGTAAAGAGCAGAATCGTCAATTGCGGGAAGGGCATTGAAATTTATGACAGAGCCGTCTGCGATACGTCTCTCAGCATTCTCACGGGGAATGACAATGCTCTTTTTATGTTCGGCGGCGGAGTTTCATCTATAAATAATCTTGTGAGTAAAAATAAAACGGGTATAAAAGTTCTGGCGGGACGGCTTGAAATCAGCAATAACAGTTTTCTTGCAAACGAGACCGCTCTTGAGGAGCGGGTGCCGGTGGTGGAAAAAAACAGCAGATTTTACGAAAACCTCACAGACCGGAAACAAATAAAGTAAGAAAAATCACGAGAGTTGGACGAAGTCAATGTCGCCGGCAAAGGCAATTTTGTCTTTAAGTATGCCGATAGCGCCGATAACGCCTCTAAAAGATGCGCAGACGCTGGTGGCTTTCTGAAGCGAATTCTCCGACTCTATTTTGTTGGCAAGGGCCGTGGCGAAAGCGTCGGCTTCCGCTCCGCTTTTTGAAATTACTGTGGCAATTTTCGCTTTACCAAAACTCATTGAATGACCTATTTCCGACGAAGAACTTGATATGCCGCAGGGCATAATTTTTTTCTTTATCTTCAAACCGAATCCGTCAAAAGAGGAGCCCGTATAAAGACCGCAGAAAACGGCATTTGGCGAGCCTAAAAAAATATCTCCGCCGTTTTCAATAATAAGAAACCCGCGCTTTCCGGCAAAATTGTTGTAAAGTTCTTCCGCAATCGCTCCCGCCACCGAGGCCATCGGGCCCACTCCCGCAAGGCGGGACGCCCTATACATTTTTTTTATGATGTCCGGCGCTGATGAGTCCTCCTCAAGCGGTAGAAATGATTTTGAAAAAAAAGGATTGTCCGAGGCGTAGTTTTCAACGACGGAGTAAATTTGATTTAGCGCCTTTGAAAATTCATCTTCTATATCAATGTCGCTTTTGACGAAGATATTCGCGTTTTTAAATGAAGCGGTGAACGAGTATTTTTCTCTTCCCCTGGTTCTGTAAAAATGGTTGTTTCCTATTCCGATAAATCCTGCCATTATTTAATTTTAGACAATTGAGAGAAGAAAGGAAAGAGGGGTCAGGTCTTGAAAGTTGAAAGATGAGGAATGAAAGCCGGAGCAATGGAAACTTTTTGTATTAGGAACCATCCCTGTATTTATCCAGTAAAAGATTTTTATTAAGGACGTCCCCATATTCCACATATTCCTCAATATATGCTATACTTTCAATCAGAGCCGGAGTGATGGAACTGGCAGACATGCGGGTCTCAAAAACCCGTGGAGTAAAATCCATGTGGGTTCAATTCCCACCTCCGGCACCAGAGTAAAGAAAAATGATTGAAAAAGAATTAGAACCGTCCCCTTACTTTTATGAAACGATAGCGCTTGTCACCGATTTTTCCGACGGCAGTCCATTCGCGGGAATAATGAAAGGCGTTATCAGAAAAATTAATAAGAAAGTTTCCGTTATTGACTTGAATAACTTCATCCCGCCGGGCGACATAAAAACAGCGGCGTTTGAAATTGATATATCCGCGGATTATTTTGAAAAAACACTTTTTGTCTGCGTTGTGGATCCCGGCGTTGCCACGGCCAGAGAAATACTTTTTGCGGAGGGCTTCTCAAACGGTTTTCTCGCTCCCGATAACGGAATTCTTTCGTATATTTTTGAGAGAAAAAAAATGAAACTGTTCAAAGTGGACAGGCGCAGATATGCGGGCGGGAGAAGAACGACTTTTGACGGACGGGACGTTTTTGCTCCCGCGGCGGCGGAGATCGCGATGGGCGTGAGAGAGTGCCTTGCGGAGCGTTTTGAAAAAAAAATCAAGAGAATTATTCTGCCCGAGCCGAAAATAAAAAACACGGAAATAATCTGCGAAATAATTTATGTTGATTCGTTCGGCAACTGCTGGACGAATTTCAAAGCGTGCAAACACAAAATTAAAAAGGCCTCTTCGGGCGGAATATCCGTCACTAAAATGTCAAATACGTATGCCCCCTCAGGAAAGAACGTGATGCTTTACAACAGTTTCGGCTTTTTGGAATTCGCACTTCCCGACGGAAATTTCGCCGAGAAATACGGCATAAAAACGGGAATGAAATTTAAGCTTTACCCCCTCTCAATCTCCCCCTTGGAAAGGGGGAGAAGGAAGATGGACCCCCTCTCAATCTCCCCCTTGGAAAGGGGGAGAAGGAAGATGGAACCCCCTCTCAATCTCCCCCTTGGAAAGGGGGAGAAGTAGGGATGTATGAGTAACGCGGTTCTGATTCTTTTTCTGGCGCTCTCGGGCATGGCGATTTATATGAGTTTCTCGAACAGATTTTCTTTTTTGCTCATTGTTTTGGCTTTTGCGATAATATCCTTCAGGACGAAATTTGTTTTTGTGTCGTGGAAATTTATAATTCTGCTCGCCGCCGCCGGATTTATTTTTTATGCGGCAGGGCGTATTTTTAAAAAAGCGTCCAAAATTTTTTCAATCATATCCGCAGTTGTGGTCTTTGTTCTTGCGCTCATAAGAATATGCTGAATTACATTCTGCGCAGGTCTTTATCCTACATTCCTCTTTTTATAGGAATCACTTTGATTTCTTTTATGATTATGCATCTGGCGCCGGGAGGTCCCGAGATGCTTACCGGTTTCACGTCTTCAAGGGTTGACCCTGAAATAAGACAGAAGATAAGCAGGATTTACGGTCTGGACAAACCTCTTTATACGCAGTATCTGAATTGGGTGGGAAATATATTGACGCTTGATTTCGGCGTGTCTTTTCAGGACGGTGAAGGGGTTGCCTCAAAAATAATTAAGCGACTGCCCGCTACAATTATTCTAAACATTTGTTCGCTTGTTCTTATTTTCGCGCTCGCCATACCGATAGGGGTTTATTCGGCGTCGCGCCCCGGGTCTTTTGGGGATAATTTAATGACGGTTTTGGTTTTTGTCGGTTTTTCAGTGCCGACTTACTGGCTGGCTCTCCTTCTAATGGATTTCCTCGGAGCGCGTCTGGGTTGGCTTCCTATATCCGGCTGGGTTTCTTTCGGCTGGGAGAATTTTTCTTTTTTCAGAAAATTGGTGGATGTCTCATGGCACCTGATTCTGCCCGTATTCATTTCGGCTTTCACGTCTCTTGCGGCTCTCTCAAGATATGTAAAAGCGGAAATGCTTGAAGTCCTTTCAAAAGATTATATTCTTGCCGCGCAGGCGAGGGGTTTTGCGTCGGGGAAAGTTCTGTGGAAGCACGCTTTCAGGAACGCGCTTCTGCCTCTTGCGACGCTCGCGGGTCTGATGCTTCCCTCAATCATAGGAGGCGGAGTGATATTTGAAACGATTTTTTCCTGGCCGGGCGTCGGGCGCCTGATGTACCAGGCGGTGATGGCGAGGGACTATCCTCTGATTATGGGAAACGGCGTCATCGTTACGGTTCTGACTCTCCTCGGAAATTTCCTAGCGGATATTTCGTATGCTTATCTTGACCCGAGGATAAGATACAAGTGAAAAGCAAAAATTATCTCGGGCTGGCGTCGGCGGTTCTTCTTCTCTTTTTTGCCGCATCCGCAATCTTTGCGCCGCGCCTTGCGCGTTATTCACCGTATAAACAAAATTTGAACGAAAAACTTCTCCCCCCATCTCCTGCTCATCTTTTGGGCACGGACGAATACGGCAGGGACGTTTGCTCCCGTCTTATATATGCGGGCAGAATATCGCTTTCCGTCGCCGCTGTTGCCGTCGGGATTTCCACGGTCATAGGAACAGTGCTCGGTCTTGCGGCGGGTTTTTTCAGGGGATGGGTTGATTCGTTTATCGTGAAAGTCATTGATATTTTTCTCTGTATCCCGACATTTTTTCTTATCCTGATGGTCGTCGCGTTCTGGTCGCCTTCGGTAAAAAACATTATGATTGTAATCGGGGCGACAGGGTGGCCGTCGCTGGCGCGTCTTGTGAGGGCGGAGGTTATGTCCGTGTCGGCCAGGAATTACATACAAGCGGTAAAAGTTCTCGGTTTTTCGAAACTCCGGATAATGTTTGTGCACATTCTTCCGAATGTTCTTGCCCCGATTTTTGTGGCGTCTGTCCTGGGTTTGGGCGGCGCGATTCTCGTTGAATCGGGTCTATCGTTTCTCGGGCTCGGTGTTCAGCCGCCTCTGGCTTCGTGGGGAAATATGCTCTCGTCGGGCAGAACGTATCTCGGCATAGCGTGGTGGCTTTCATTCTGGCCGGGTCTCGCGATTTTCCTCACCGTTCTTTCGTTCAATCTTGCGGGCGAGACGCTCAAAGAGCGCGTGACAATATAGCGGAAACCTTTGCCGCCAGCAAAATATTCAGTGTACTTGATCACAATTTAAGAAAATGTAGAAAAAAATGTATGAAAATAAATTTATCTATAGATGTCTTTTCTATGACCTACTCTGATGATAAGTATAACTTTTTCAGAGGGATAGATTTCATAAATAATTCTGTAATCGCCGTCTCTGAGAGAATAACAACCTTTCTTATCTCCTTTGAGAGGTTTTCCAAGATAAGGATTGTCAGCAAGGGAATTTATGCAAGTTGCTAAAGAAATTAAAAATGCACGGTTAGACCGTTCAATTTTTCTTAAATCACGGGTTGCAAGAGATGAAAATTCAATGCTAAATTTTGAGTTCATTCTTAAGTGTTTTCCACTTAGTTGTTTTTCGTTTACGAAATTCTTCTCGCCCTTTTTTGATTTCTTGAAGAAGTTTTGGGGTAGGTTTTTCGCCCGCCTCTCTCAAAAGTTGTTGATACCGTTCCACAGGGATAAGAACCATCGGTCTGTTTATAGTAATTGCGTTTTGCATAATATCACCTCCATAAATACCGCAGAACTGACACGGAACTTAAACACAGAACAGACTCTGAACTATTTCCGCGTCAGTTTTGCGTCTGTTCCGCATTCTTTATTAAGTATAACAGAAATAAAGAAATTTATCAACAAAAAACTATGAAAAAAACTTTTATTATCTGTGTAATCTGTGTCTTTTATCTGCATAATCTGTGTTTCTCAGAATTAGGTATCGGTCTTGGCAGGCCTTATATCGGGCTGAAAACAGAGCAACACAGTTGCATTCGGAGGGTAAATACAAAGAGGCGCTTGCCGAGTGGGAGAAAGTTCAAAAGCAATTAATAAAGTTTTTTTATTTTGTAGAATTATATCAAATAACCCGAACGGCAGAGTTCCACGAGTATGCCCGTGGAACTCTAAACCCCCTCTCGGTCTCCCCCTTGGAAAGGGGGAGATTGTAAGAGTTCTGTTCGGTCTCCCCCTTGGAAAGGGGGAGATTGTAAGAGTTCTGTTCGGTCTCCCCCTTGGAAAAGGGGAGATTGTAAGAGTTCTGTCGAGTTGCGCTTGATTATAATTCGATTACTTATTAAAATATAAAAAGTGTTTATTAGGAACAGGAGGGAAATTTAATGAGTAGCAGAAAGATTATTATGATTGCGGCGGTTTTCGGCATTGTGGCGGTATTGCTCGTGCAGGCTTTTCTCAGCAAAGTGGAGAACAAATACAGGATTGGCGCCGAACCCGTAAACGTTCTCGTGGCAAAAGGTTATATTTCGGAAGGGACTCTCGTGACCGAATATATGGTTGAGGTCAAACGCATTCCGAGGAATTTTCTGGCGCCAGGAGCGATTACGTCGGTGAGACAGTTGATGAATGAGCAGGGAATATATATAAACGCCACGCTTGTCCCCATTCTTGAAAATGAACAGATAACTTCCACAAAACTTATACAGCCGGGCAAGGAAACGGGTATGTCAATAATAATACCGGAAGGTTACAGGGCTGTTTCCGTAGAAGTCACCGACGTCACCGGCGTCGCGCGCCTGATAAAGCCGGGCGA
>PEXM01000056.1 GCA_002779055.1 Elusimicrobia bacterium CG08_land_8_20_14_0_20_44_26 | reverse complement strand
GGCATTTTGCTTTTTGCTGGCGCTCGGAGGGCGGCTTTTTCCGCTTCTTTATTTTCCGGCCGCGTGCATTCCGGGTTTATACGGCGCTTATCAGAAGAATGCCTCTGCGTTTTTAACGCTTCTCGCTCTGGGCGCGGTGTTTTATTTTTCAGCGCCGCCTCTTTCCGCAATCATTGCCACGACGGCGGCCGCCGCGGGTTTTACCGCGGGAATGAATGTGTCCTCGTCAAAAAATTATTTCAGGACTCTTGTGTCCGTTTTTTTTTCCGCTCTCACGGTTTGGTTGCTTCTTTATATACGGTCGGGAGCGGATGTCCTGCCTCTTTTCTGGTCAAAGATAAGCAGAATTTTTATTTTTTCCATGGCGGGCAGGGCAGATAATTACGAGAGCGCGAGTTCTATGGCTTTTACAACTTTAAAAATTCTCCCCGCTCTAGCGGCTATGTTTGTGACGGCGGGATTTCTAATAAATGTTTATATTATGAAGGCAATGGGGGGCTCAAATGCCAAGCGCATCATGGATGGGAGCGCATTTCGGGCTTTGCCGGCGTATGTTTTTCCCCTGATAATATCTTTGGCGGGCGCCGTTTTTCATCCCGCGGGGTTCTTTCCTGACAGCGCTTCAATTATAAGGGTTATTTCCGTCAATATTCTTCTTGCGGCGCTTTTTATGTTTTTTATCTCGGGTCTGGGCATATACTGGTTTTTGATGAAAGAGTCGAATACGCCTTCTGCGGCACGGGTATTTTTCACAGGTATTCTGGTTTTTTTGTATCCGGTTCCCGCAATAACGGGCATTCTTGACAGATGGATTGATTTCAGAAAAATGATAACCGGTGCGAAGATTAAAGCGCTCGGCGCGGGCAGCGAGGGATTAAAAAAATGACGGCGTCATTAAGTGAAGAAAAAATTTATACCGTAACGGAGTTAAATACAAGCAGCAAGATTCTTCTTGAAAGCAAATTCAGCGGCGTAATTCTTGACGGCGAAATTTCCAATTTTAAGAAGTATTCATCGGGACATCTTTATTTTTCTCTAAAAGATTCTCACAGCCAGATATCGGCGGTTATGTACAGTTTTAAGGCGGCGGGCCTTAATTTCAAACCGGAAGACGGAATGCAGGTGAGGGTGAGGGGCACGGTTACCGTTTATCCCGTGAGGGGTTCTTACCAGATTTTAACGGACAAAATGGCGCAGAAAGGTATGGGGGAACTTCGGAAAAAATTTGAAGAATTGAAAGAAAAACTTAAAGCGGAAGGTCTTTTTGCGCAGGAAAGAAAGCGGGCTCTTCCCGCGCTTCCTCAGAAAATAGGCGTTGTGACTTCTCCCACGGGCGCGGCAATCAGAGACATACTGACGGTGCTTGCGAGAAGGTTTTCAAATGTGCATCTTCTTCTTTATCCCGTCGCTGTCCAGGGCTCGTCGGCGAAAGGCGAAATCGTCGCGGCGATACAGGATTTAAACGCTCATTTCGAAGACATTGACGTTATAATCGTCGGCCGCGGCGGAGGTTCTCTCGAGGATTTGTGGGCGTTCAACGAAGAAGAGGTGGCCCGCGCGATATTTGCTTCAAGGATTCCCATAATTTCGGCGGTGGGTCACGAAATAGACTGGATGATTTCGGATTTCGTCGCGGATAAACGGGCGGCGACGCCCTCGGTTGCCGCTGAAATAGTCCTCGGCAGAAAATCGGAAATGATGAAGCGCATCGGCATTTCCGTAAAAAGAATTTCCGCGGCTTTGGATAACGGATTTCAACGTCTCGAAACCCGGCTTGATTCGGTGATTTTGAGGCCCTATTTTAGAGAACCAAAACTCTTCCTTGCGAATTTTGAGCAGAACTTCGACAGAACTTTTGAAGACCTTGGCTCCGTCAAAGAAAAGATGTTCCGCAAATATGACGATTCGATGGAAAAAAATATTTCAAGATTAAAAATTCTTTCTCCGCTCGGCACTCTTTCGCGCGGCTACGCCATCGCGTCTTTCCCCGACGGCAGAATTCTGAAGGAAGCGGGAGATGTAAGCGCGGGAGAAAATATAAATGTTGTTCTGCGGAAAGGAAAACTTGATTGCGAAGTTAAGGCGTCTGCGCCGGAGTGAGGGAATATGACTGAAGGAAAAAAACTGCCGAAAAAGAAACAGGATTTTGAAACTGATTTGAAGCGTCTTGAAGAAATCGTAGCGATTCTTGAAAAAGGCGAGGAGCCGCTTGACGATTCAATAAAACTTTTTGAGGAAGGAATGGAAAAAGCCAAATCAATGAAAAAGTATCTTGACGAGGCGAAGAGAAAAATAGAAATAATAACGAAGGAAGCGGGCCTCTTCAAGGTTTCCGATTTTGATGAAACCCATTAAAAATTGGAGCGACCTTGAAAGAAGGTTCACGCCTTTTATAGAAAAAGGTCTTGTGGAACTTCTGCCGGAAAAATCATCCTACACAAAAAAATTCGACTCGGCTCTTCACTACTCTCTAACGAGCGGCGGGAAAAGAATACGTCCGCTTTTGTTCATCGCCGTCTTCCTGGCGCTCAAAAAGAAAATAGAGAAAAGCGAGCTTGAAAAACTAATCGCTTTTGCCTGCGGCATAGAATACATTCACAATTATTCTCTTGTGCACGACGATATTATGGATAAAGACGAATTGAGGCGCGGCGCAGAGACGGTCTGGAAAAAATTCGGCGCCGAGACGGCGATTCTCGTCGGAGACGCGCTTCTGACAAAAGGTCTCGGAATTCTCTATGCAAATTATTATTCGGGCGCATTGTTTTTGAACCGCAACGTCGGAGCCCCGGGAATGATTTCGGGCCAGGCGGCGGATATTGAATGCGAGGGCAAAAGCGCCTCATCATACGGGGAAGACGCTCTGTGGTATATTCACGGTCATAAAACCGCGGCTTTTTTTTCCGGCGTTTGCGGCGCTGCGGCGGTCGCGGCCGGTCAAGGGAAAGCGATTTTGCTTAAATTCGCCGATTTCGGATTTTACACAGGAGGCGCTTTTCAGTTGACAGACGACATTTTAGATGAAACCGGCAGCGCCCAATACCAAAAATCGCGCAATGACAAGAGGAACGAAAAACTCACGGCGCTTAAATATTTTTCTGTGGGAGAGGCGCAGAGTATTGTTGACAAGTTATCCCTGGAAGCGGAAAATATACTTTTAAGTATTCCATGTTCAAGGAATGTGCTGAAAGAAATTATAGATCTTTTGAGAAAAAGGAAAAAGTGAAATGGCAGTGATAGAGATGATAAATTCGCCGGGAGAACTTCATCTCATAAAAAAAGAACTCCTGCCGGAACTCGCCAGGGAAATAAGAGAAAAAATAATTGAGACGTGTTCAAAAACGGGCGGCCACATCGGCGGCTCCCTCGGCGCCGTGGAATTGATTACGGCTCTACATTACACGTTTGACTGTCCGAAAGATAAAATTATTTTTGACGTCGGACACCAGTCGTACGCTCACAAGATTCTGACCGGCAGATACAGACAGTTCTCCACGATTAGACAATACGGAGGCATTTCGGGTTTTCCCAAAATATCGGAAAGCGAATACGATGCCTTCGGGACGGGACACGCCTCCACTTCCATATCTGCGGCTTTCGGGATTGCCTGCGCGAGGGATTTGAAGGGCGAAAATTTCAAAGTTGTCGCCGTTATAGGAGACGGTGCCCTGACGGGAGGTCTTGCCTACGAAGGGCTCAACAACGCCGGCGCTTCGGGGAAGAATATCCTTGTGATTCTCAACGATAATTCAATGTTTATCTCGCCGAGAGTCGGCGCCGTCGGAAAAATGCTTACGAAACTCTTCACGCTGGGCCTTGTAAAAAGAGCGGAAGATTCCCTGATAAATTTCCTGAAGAAAATGAAGGTGTTGGGCCTTGAAATATTGAAAACGGCGAGAAGGTTAAAAGCCATTCTTTTCCCCGGTATGTTTTTTGAGGAACTCGGTTTTTCGTGTTTCGGCCCCATTGACGGTCACAACCTCAATAACCTCATATTTGTTCTTTCCAAAATAAGAAAGTTCACGGGTCCCGTTTTTCTTCATGTTATAACGAAGAAAGGCAAAGGTT
>PEXM01000037.1 GCA_002779055.1 Elusimicrobia bacterium CG08_land_8_20_14_0_20_44_26 | reverse complement strand
TGTAGTTGCCCGATTCATCGGGCTATGCTCAATAAATTGAGCAACTACAAGTTTCCATTGCAAAAAATGGGTTTATTACATCTTGTGTGTTAATGGGGACAGTCCCTTTTTTCTTGGAGTAGCCCCGATAGTCATCGGGGTAAACTCCACTTATTTCGCGTGAACGCAGAGCAAGCTCTGCTACTCCTACATTTTCGTCCCGATAAAATCGGAGCGTCTATCTTTTTTCTAACACTAAATTTTTTTCTTAACATTTATATAAATTTCTGTTATAATAACTTTGCCTGCCCGTAATGCTTCCACCCGTAGCACTTCGTGTAACGATATGGACGGGTTGCATAGCGTTGCAGGCGGGGAGGTGATAAAAATGACTAAAGTTATCCATGCGGTGTTTGAAAATGGTGTTTTTTGTCCTGTAGAGAAAATCATCCTTCCTGAGCATCAAGAAGTTGAAATTGTTATCCAGGAAGATATCCCCACCAGGCTTATAGCCGTAGTGGCCGAAAGAACAGGAAGTTTTGATTTCCTCGCTGACCAGAGAGAAGACATATATACTATCTCTGATGGAGAACCCATTTAAAATTATGTTAAATCGCGGTGATATTGTCTTAGTGCCTTTTCCATTCACTGATTTATCATTAAAAAAAGTAAGACCTGCCGTCGTTATTTCTGTAAAAAATGATGTTGATGTCAGTGTCGCATTCATTTCTTCCATTTTTCCCGAAGAACCTTCCGAAGTTAATTTTGTTTTATTAGAATCCCACCCTGATTTTTCAATGACCGGCTTAAAAAAATCGTCTGTATTCAAAATGAATAAGGTTCTTACACTTGAACGCTCAAAAATCTTACGCCGATTTGGTAAAATTTCTCTATCCGTCCAGAAAGAACTTGATATTAAATTTAAGATTGCCTTTGGCATAGAATAAATTCTTTTCTTTTTTCTTTGCTTCCCAAGAAAATAAAAAAAGCACCGGGTAAAATCTAATTCACACCGGTGCTTTCGTAATAAAGCACGAGAGTGCGTCTGCAACGCCTCCTGTATCCGTATTCCGAACCTGTCTGCCTGTCTGCAAAATTATTGCCTGATTAGGGAAATTTGTCATTTCAATCCAAAAAGTTTAAGTTTTTCTTTCTCTGAAATTGAGTCAATAAAATCTAATCCCAGAAGAATTCTATATTTTAGTGGATGAAAATATTCAGGACGAGTGCATTCTTCTTTTGGTTGAATATTGCGCAGATACTTCTCTTCAATTTCAATGCAGTTTGCTTTTATCTCATATATTTTATTTTTATATTTTATTTTAAGTGGGATTTCAATTCCAGTTAGAGGACAATTCGCTTGCCAGTGATGTAATAAGTTTCCTTTTATTGGAATGCCAAATTGTTTTGATATATGAGCGGCTAATGTTGTCTTTGACGCACCAGTGTCAGCAATTGCCTCTATATCCCTAAATTCTTGTGTGATATTATTAAACAACTCTACAATAACCAGTTTCATATGAATAAAATCATCTCACACTCTTTTGCCGGAAGAGCCACCCATGACCAGTCCTTGCCTTTACAAAGTTTATCGGCTTTTTGGAATATTTCATGTATCTCTACGCCGATATCAAAAGTCGTTATTACTTTACATTCGCATACGATAATTACCTTGTCAGGATATTTTTTCCGCAGTGTTTCTCTCTCTGTTTCAATCCATTCACTACTTTTACCCATTTTCTTGCCTCCTCAAATTCCTGTAAGAACTTATCATTTCATTGATTTTGGTTCTATCTATTTACAAAAAAATTGTACCAAAAAAGAAATTAAAAAGCAAAAAAATTACGGGCTTATTTTATTACATCTTGGTGGAGCGCCAAAGGTTGCCAAAAACAATTTATATAATTTTTCACTCGCGTCCAAATTAGTATTAGTTCAGCCGCGAGAAACAATATTGGTACTTCGTCATAAAATGGTAGCCGCAAGCTTTAGCTTGCGCAGGTTGAAGCCTGCGACTACCATTAGGAACCGTCCCCAATTACTTTGACACAGACGGGATTACAGGTTTTTTGTTTTTTACTTCTTTGTATGTAATCATCGGAGGGTCGCAGACGGGACAGATAAAAGAACATATCATGCAACTTACACATTTTTCTTTGTCCTGAACAGGTCTTCGTTTTTCACCATCCCATTCAAGACATTGACCGCCCGCATCCCGACAGACAATATAACATTGACCACAGCCGATACACCTGTCCAGATTATATTCTGCAATCCCCTGCCGCTTTAAATCAAAAGCTTCAGTCGGATGAAGATTGGGCAATGCCTTTCCAACAATGTCTTTAACGTTCTCATACCCTTTTTCTGTCATGAAATCAGAAAGACCTTCGCACATATCCTCAACAATTCTATGGCCGTAATGTATTACACCCGTTGTCATCTGTAAAATGGAAGCGCCGCACAATAAATATTCAACAGCGTCAATCCAGGACTCTATTCCCCCGCATCCTGCGAGAGGTAAATTCAATTCTTTGCACTGAGCCATTTCCGCAATAAACCTCAAACCGATAGGTTTTACTGCAGGTCCTGAAAAACCGCTTATTGCTCCTTTTCCAAAAACATTGGGTTTAGGAACATAATCATCAAGACCAATCTCGGTAAGACCCCGGACTGTGTTAATAGCAGTAATACCATCCGCGCCGCCTTTTTTAGCAAACAATGCCGGTTCGGTTATATCAGTAATGTTGGGAGTCATTTTTGCGAGGATGGGTATTTTAACAACTTTTCTTACCGCAGCGGTGAATTTTTCCACAAGGTCAAATGTCTGGCCGACTTTCATTCCCGAACCCTCGACGGTCATGTGCGGACAGGAAAAGTTAAGTTCGAGCATATCCGAACCCGCATCTTCGGACATTTTTGCAAGTTCAATCCATTCATTCTCTGAAAAACCCATAATGCTTGTTATGACAGGATGTTTTGGCCAGCGTTTTTTTAGATATTTAATATCCAGTAAATTATCTTTAAGGGGCCTGTCGGTTGTCTGTTCAACATTTTGAAGACCGACTAATTTTTTACTTCCATAATTATATTTTGCCATTCTCGGAGACGGGTGTATAATTTTTGTCTTATCAATAACAAGCGTCTTGTAGGCAACGCCTCCAAACCCATGCTCAAATGCTCTTGCGACCATTTCCGCAGTATTGGAAACAGGCGAAGAAGATAATAAAAATGGCGTGGGGAACTTAACCCCGCACATTCGGATGCTTAAATCTTTTAATTTAGACATTTGATTATTTTTTTTGCCGCTTCTTTTCCGTCCTGAACCGCTTTTACGACGAGAGACGGTCCTCTTACGATATCCCCGCCGGCAAAAATATTTTTATCTGCGGTAGAGACCCCGTCTTTTTTTGCTTTTATCAGGTTATTGCTTTTGTATTTAATTCCCGGACACAAATTTTTAATTTCAGGGTCGGGACCGGATCCGATAGCCATAATAACTGCTTGAACTTTCAAATTAAATTCTGTCCCTGATGCTTCTCTAACATTTGACGGAATAAATAAATTCGGTTTGACCCATTCGGTTTCGGTTCCCTTAATTCCCGCAACCTGACCTGCACTTGCGACGATTTCCTTTACCTGACACTGCGGTTTAATGATAACAAAATTATCTCTTGCCGTTTCAAGGTCATCTTTTGAAGCAGGTATTTCCGCCAGACTTTCCAGACAGAGACAATATACTTTTCTTGAACCGAGTTCTTTACAGGAGTTCGCCGCATCCATTGCCACAGACCCGCCGCCGATTATGGCGATATTTTTATTTTTGACCATTAAGGTTATTTTTTTTCTATTGCCGTTTCGGACGGATTCTAAAAACTCGAGAGAGGTTATTACATTTTTTAAATCAGAACCCGGTATCTTAATTTTATAAGGATTCCATAAACCGGTTGCTATAAAAACTGCGTTAAATCCTTTTTTTCTAAAATTTTTTACACCGTTAGCCCCTATTTTTGAATTACATTTAATTTTAACACCGAGCATCTTGATATCTTCAATTTCTCTGGCAAGAAATTTGGCACTTAATCTGAATTCGGGAATACCGTATCGCAGTACACCGCCCGGTTTTTCTTTCTTTTCAAAAATTGTTGCATTAATTCCTGCTTTAGCCAGTTCGGCAGCACAAGATAATCCCGCAGGACCTGAGCCAATTATTGCAACTTCCGCTTTTTTGCCGGAGGTGTTTTTAAGAGGGTTAAATCCTGTTTCCCAGCCGTATTCAATTAAAAACCTCTGTAATTTTCCGATTTCAATCGGCCTTGAAATTTCAGTCGTGCTGCATGCTTTCTGGCAGGTCTTTTCAACCGGGCAGACAACCCCGCACACTCCGCCCAAGATATTATTTTTTTTTATAGTTCTTATCGCGCCCTTGATGTTTCTAAGATGCAGTTTTCTGATAAAAGTTCCGGGGTCTGTTTTGGCAGGACACTCTTTTGAGCAGGGAGCATCATAGCACAATAAACATCTTTGTGCTTCTGCAAAAGCCTGCGCAAGTGTTAAATTGGGCTTCATCTAATTTTCTCCAATATTTACTATGTTATAAAAAATACAAAATTTGTCAAGCAGGATTAACTCATCCAGTTGATTCTCTTTGCATCGGGATTCCATTTGCATGTGATCTTTTTGGTTTTTGTCCAGAACCGGACGGAACTCTTGCCGGTAATGTCGCCGGTACCGGTGATGGAATCTTTGTACCCGCCGAAGGAGAACGGCTCTCGCGGCACAGGCACACCGACATTGACGCCGACCATCCCGACCTCTATATTATCGCAGAAAACCTCCGCCGCTCTTCCGTTCTGCGTGAAAATAGACCCGCCGTTGCCGTAGGGCGACGAGTTTGCGATTTTAAGCGCCTCGGTAAGGTTCTTCGCATGGAGAACCGTCAGGACCGGGCCGAAGTTTTCCTCAACGGCGATTTCGGAGGCGGGTTTTGCCTCTATGACGGTAGGTCCGAGATAGCAGCCTTTTTCGAGGCCTTTTGGGGGAACGGCATTTCTCCCGTCCAGGAGAATCTTTGCGCCGTCCTTCTCCGCGCGGCCAATATATCCGGTGATTGAAATTTTGGCTTCAAGATTTACTATTGCGCTCATATTGTCGCCCGGAATATATTTCTTTGACTCCTTGATAATTTTTTCTATTATCTCGTCGCAGTCGCCGACCGCAACCAGCACGCAGGCCGACATGCACCTCTGGCCTGCACAACCCAGGTATGAGGCGGCAATATTGGCGGCGGAGTTGTCCGGATGAGCATCCGGCATAAGTATCAGATGATTGTTGGCCGACCCGAGCGCCAGGCATCTCTTATATGTGGCGCAGGATTTTTCATAAACCATCCGCATCACCTTTGTAGAACCGACAAATGTCACCGCCTTGATATCGGGATGTTCCGTTATACCCGTGACAATATCACGCCCGCCGCAGACGATATTCAAAACACCGTCGGGAAGCCCTGCCTCCTTGAGCATCTCGGCGATTTTGAGGACGGAATACGGCGCCTCGCGGGAAGGTTTGATGACCATCGTATTGCCGAGCACAACTGCGTTCGGGAATGTCCAGTGGGGCACCATATGAGGGAAATTAAAGGGCGTAATCG
>PEXM01000045.1 GCA_002779055.1 Elusimicrobia bacterium CG08_land_8_20_14_0_20_44_26 | reverse complement strand
TTTTTGACTTCGTAGAGGAAATATTTCTGACGGTGGCCTATTTTTCTTCTGTATCCCTTTCTTCTTTTTTTCTTAAACGAAATAACCTTCCTCGCTTTTTTCTCGCCTGCAAAACCAAGTTCAATTTTCGCATCCTTTAAATACGGAGCGCCTATCAAAACTTTTTCGCCGCTTTTGACGAGAAGAACTTTGGAAATTTCCGTAATACCGGGTTTATCCAATTCAAGTTGAGCCCCGACAACGACATAATGCTGCCTGCCGCCGGATTCGGACACTGCGTAATCATTATTTTTTCCGTTCATTTTTTATTTCCTTTGGCACCTTCCCAGCCGGTTCCGGCGGGAATGAGTCGTCCGATAATTATATTCTCTTTAAGCCCTTCAAGATTGTCTTCGGAGGCGGAAATCGCATTTTCGGTAAATACCCTCGTTGTTTCCTGAAACGACGCCGCCGATATAAATGACTTGCTGCTCAACGCTGCCCGGGTAACCCCCTGCAAAAGCGGCTCAAATGCCGCTTTCTTTTTTGTTTTTGGCAATTTCCTGTTCACTTCATCCACATTCCACTTGCCGACTTGCTCGCCCGGACTAAAATTCGTCTCTCCCGGATCAACGATCCTCACCCTTGAAAGAAGTTGTTTTATGACAATCTCAATGTGCTTGTCGTTTATTTTAACCCCCTGAAGTCGATAAACACCCTGAATCTCGTCAAGTAGATGCGACTGCACTCCCTTCTCGCCCTGAACCCTCAGCACATCATGCGGATTAATCGCGCCGTCAGTTAGAGGAACGCCGGCATTCACCTGGTCCCCGTTATAAACGACAAGATGTTTTCCGTGCGGAATAACGTAGTCCCTGGCCTCGCCGGCGGGCGGGGAAACCGACACAATCATCTCACCTTTTTCGGACTGTTTTATTGCCACTATTCCGGATATTTCGGTGATTACCGCGGCTTTTTGGGGTCTTCTTGCTTCAAAAAGCTCGGTAACTCTCGGAAGACCGCCTGTTATGTCTTTGATTTTGGTTATTTCCTGCGGAATTTTTGCAACCACATCTCCCACTTCCACCTTTTCCTTGTTTGAAAAGCCGATGTGAGTATCGGGGGGAAGAGGAAATGTCTCTACGATTCCGGCGCCGACAGCGATATTCATCTGGGGCTTGTATTTCCCCTTCTGGTATGGCAGCACCACTCTCTCCAAAAGACCCGTCTCCTTTGAAAGATCCTGCCGTATTGTCACGCCCGGTATTAAGTCGCGCCATTTGACAAATCCGGAGTGCTCGGCGATAAGCGGCATTTCCCGGGGATTCCACCGAGCGATGATTTCTCCCGTCGCCACCTTTTTTGTCTCATCAAACTCTATAACGGCTCCGTACGGAATACCGTATGTCTGCGGTACGGGTTTCCTGGGCTGCCTGAAAATCATTTTAGCGTTTTTGCTTATGACTATTTTAGAGCCCTCTCTATTTTTAATCGTTGAAAGATTTTCAAATTGAATCTCACCCGAAGCGGGAGCGCTCAATTCCGAAGTGTCCATGATTCTGCCCGCTATGCCGCCTATGTGGAAGGTCCTGAGCGTCAGCTGCGTTCCGGGCTCGCCGATTGACTGCGCAGCTATCACCCCGACGGTTGAACCTTGCTGCACAATTTTCCCCGACGACAAATCCACGCCGTAGCACTTGGCGCAGACGCCCCTCGGCGCCTGACAGGTGAGGACAGACCTGATCTTAACCGAAGCAAAACCTGCGTCCTGGATTTTTTTTGCGCAATCGGCGGTAACAATTTCACCCTCTTTTACCAGAACCTCGTCGGTAATGGGGTTTACTATATTATCCGTGACAACGCGCCCCGTTATGCGCTCGGCAAGAGATTCAATGACATTTTGTCCTTCGCGCAGAGCCGAAACGGTTATTCCGTTTACCGACTGGCAGTCATCCGAATATATAACGATATCCTGACAGACATCCACAAGTTTCCTTGAAAGATATCCCGCTTCTGACGTCTTTAAAGCTGTGTCTGACAAACCCTTTCTTCCGCCGTGGGTGGATATAAAATATTCCGGCACACTCAGACCTTCTTTAAAGTTTGAAATAATAGGCGTTTCTATAACTTCGCCGATTTCGCCTGTCACTCTCTTCTGGGGTCTTGACATAAGACCTCTCATGGCGACAAGCTGCCGCACCTGCGTTCTGGATCCTCTCGCACCTGACGATGCCATAATATAAAGCGAATTAAAACGCGGCTCGCTTGCTTTGTAAATTCTTTTTTCCTGCTTTGCCATATCGTTAAAGACGGAATCTGCAAGAAAGTCGCTCGTATCCTGCCAGAGGGAAATAATCCTGTTATACCTTTCCTGTTTGCTCATTATACCGGCCTGATAGCTCTTTTCAAATTTCAAGACCTTGTCTTTTGCCTCATTTATCACTTTGTCTTTTCCCGTGCATTGTATTAAGTCGCTTATGGCAATGGAACTTCCGGAAATCGTCGCGTAATGAAAACCCAGCGTCTTAATTCTGTCCAGAAACTCGGTGAGTTCCGAATTGTTCCTGGCTTCATGTATTTTCATAATCAGGCTGTGGATTTTGTTTTTTGTCATATCCTCGGCAATCGGGCTGATACCGGCGGGCAGTGTGTCATTGAAAATTATCCTGCCAGCCGTTGTGTAGTCCTTCCATCCGAAAGGTCCTATAACTTTTCCATTTTCGTCTTTTTCAACGATTGTATTGAGGCCCGCCACTTTTATTTTTGCGTGAAGGTCAATAACATCAAACCTGAAAGCCCTTATTGCCTCCGAAATATCCGTGAATATTTTGCCCTCGCCTTTTTCGCCATCTTTGACTTTCGTAAGATACGCTATACCCAAAACCATATCCTGAGAAGGCGTATCCATCATATTGCCGCTGGCGGGAGAAAAAAAGTTTTTGGTTGAAACGAGAAGCGACATAACCTCCATACGCGCCTCGGGAGTGAGGGGAATGTGAAGCGCCATCTGGTCGCCGTCAAAATCGGCATTAAAAGGCGCGCAAACAAGCGGGTGAAGTTGAATGGCGTTTCCTTCCACAAGAACGGGATAAAACGCCTGAATGCTCAGCCTATGGAGAGTCGGCGCCCGGTTAAGTATTACAGGATAAGTTTTCATTATTTTCTCAAGAATATCAAAAACAAGACCCGACTGTTCCCGTATAACTCTGTTGGCGTCTTTAATGTGCAAAGCGAGTCCCTGCTTGCGGAGTTCTCTGATTATAAACGGCTTAAAAAGCTCGACCGCCATGTCTTTCGGCACGCCGCATTGGTCAATCCTGAGTTGGGGCCCCACCACAATCACCGCCCGTCCGGAAAAATCAACTCTCTTTCCGAGAAGATTCTGCCTGAACCTGCCTCTCTTGCCCTTTGTTATATCAGCAAGCGATTTGAGCGCCCGGCCGGAAGAGGAAGTAATTGTTTTACCGCGGATTCCGTTTTCTATAAGAGCATCAATGGCTTCCTGGAGCAGCCTTTTCTCGTTATTCACGACAACCTCCGGAGCCCTCAACTCTTTTATGTGCTTTAACCTGTTATTTCTGTTTATTATGCGGCGGTAGAGATCGTTCAGGTCAGAGGAAGCAAACCTTCCGCTTTCGAGAGGAACGAGAGGTCGAAGACCGGGAGGAAGAACCGGAAGCACCGTCAATATCATTGATTCTGGTTTGTTATCTGAATAATGAAAACTTTCCGCAATTTTAAGATGCTTGTCAATTCTGGATATACCGACAGCGGTCTTTTCGTTTTTTAGTTTCTTCTTGAGTTCCTTGATTCTTGATTCGACATCAACTTCTTTTAGAAGTTTCCTGATTGCCGAGGCGCCTATGCCGGCTTTAAACCTGACGCCGTAAAGTTTTCTCAAACGCGCATAATCGTCAATGGTGAGGAGTTGCTGTTTTTTGAGAGGCGTCGTACCAGAATCGGTCACTATGTAATTGGCATAATAGGCGACTTTTTCAAGATCGGTCACTTTCATTCCGAGCAAAACGCCTATTCTTGACGGAGTTTTTCTCAAATACCACACATGCGCCACAGGCACGGCAAGATCAATATGGCCCATCCTGTGACGGCGCTGTTCGGATTCGGTCACCTCAACGCCGCAGCGCTCGCAGACAATTCCGGCATGTTTCCTGAACTTGTATTTTCCGCACTGGCACTCGTAGTCCTTGGTCGGGCCAAAAACAGCCTCGCAGAAAAGACCGTCTCTCTCGGGCCTGAAAGTTCTATAGTTAATTGTATCGCCTTTTTTTACTTCGCCGTATGACCATCTTCTTATCGTTTGCGGCGAGGCAAGTGAAATTTTTATCGTATCAAAATTTGCGAAGTCCAGTTCGTCTTTAACGTTTTTTTTCATTTTTTCCGGCCTTTTTTAAGCAGCTCCACTTTAAAACCCATTGACTGAAGTTCTCTCATAAGCACCTGGAAAGATTCCGGGGGCTGCGGCGCAATAAAAGGTCTATCTTTTTCCTTTTCCTTTGCTTCCTTCTCGCGGTCGTCGCCGATAATCGTTTCAAGAAATTTCTGTCTGCTTTTCACATCATCGCTTTTAATCGTCAGAAACTCTCTGAGCAGATACGCCGCCCCGTATCCTTCTATAGCCCAGACCTCCATTTCTCCAAACCTCTGCCCTCCCATAAGGGACTTCCCTCCAACGGGCTGCCTGGTAACCATTGAATAGTGTCCGGTGGAACGGGCATGAATTTTGTCCTCCGCCATATGAACAAGCTTAAGTATATAAGGATACCCGATTGTCACCTTTTCCATAAAGGGGCTCCCTGTGCGTCCATCAAAAAGCTGAAAAGATGCTTCATCCGGAAGATGGAACTTTTTGAGATTTTCACTAATACCCTTGTCGTATTCGGGACTATTAAACGAGGGGCAGATGAATCTAACATTCTGCTTAACGCCTGCAAACCCAAGAATCGTTTCTAATATCTGTCCTATATTCATTCTTGAGGGAACGCTCAAAGGGCTTAACATCATATCAATCGGAGTGCCGTCGGAAAGATAAGGCATGTCCTCAACCGGAAGTATGATTGACACAACTCCCTTGTTTCCATGACGACCGGCCATCTTGTCGCCGATGGCTATCTTGCGCCTCGTGGCAATATAAACTTTCACTTTCTTATAAACACCCGGAGGAAGTTGAATTGAGCCCTTGGCGTCGCTCAACGCCGAGTCCTTTTTTTCTTTCAGCAGTTTTAGCTCAAAATCGTAAAAATCATTTATTTTTTGCATTTCTTTTTTTTGGGCGTTTTCGCTAATTTTCTTTTCGGCGAGTTTCTTATCCGAATCTTTCAGTTCTCTCGCTTTCATACCACGAAGTTCCGTAGAAAGATCCTTGAACCTGTCGCTGATATCCTTAATTTTCTTGAGTATCTCCGCTTTGGAAAGTTTTGACTTCCTTTCTAAAACTTCAACGCCGATAACAGTTCCGCGAACGCCAGGAGGAACCATCAGTGAAACATCTTTGAAACGTCTTCCTTTATCTCCGAAAATACTTCTGAGCAATATAGCATGCGGAACGTATGACTCCTCTTCGGGCACAACTTTGCCGACAAGTACATTTCCGGGGGTAACGTAGGTGCCTTCCGCGACAATACCGCTGGAATCTAAATTCGCTATTTGGTTCGGAGAAGCGCCCGGTATATCCCTGGTTATTTCCTCCTCACGCTCGGCGGCGCTGCCGGAATGCACTTCGATTTCGTGGCGGGTTATGTGAATTGAAGTGAACACATCCTCTTTTACCAGACGTTCGCTTATTATAATGGCGTCTTCATAATTGTATCCTTCCCACGAAAGGAAAGCCACAAGCACATTCTTTCCCAGCGCGAGAAGCCCGTCAGATGTGGCGCATCCTTTCGTAATGGGAGAGCCCTTCCTCACATTCTGGCCGCTTTGAACCATAGGAGAAAAATTCTGGCACGTATTCTGGTTTGTTCTCGCGAATTTTTTTAGATTGTATATGTCGTATTCACCGTCATCACGGCGTATGATTATCCTGTCCGACTGAACGCTCACAACCTCGCCGTCATTTTTAGCGGTGAGAAGAGCGTGGCTGTCGCGGGCAATCTTTCTCTCAAGACCCGTCGCAACAATAGGCGCTTCCGTAGAAAGAAGCGGAACCGCCTGTCTTTGCATGTTCGCTCCCATCAGGGCTCTGTTTGCGTCGTCATGTTCTATAAAAGGTATGAGCCCCGCCGAGGGCCCCAGAATCTGGTTTGATGAGACATCAATGTATTCTAATTTTTTCGGCTCGGTGAAAAAAAACTCTCCGCCGCGACGCACCATTACCGTATCCTCCGTGATTTTCCCGCTTTCGTCCGTCTTTACGGTCGCCGGACCTATGGTATATTTTTCTTCCTCATAAGCCGTCATATATTCTATTTTTGAAGAGAGCGTTCCGTCTTCGACTTTCCTGTAAGGCGTCTCAAGCAAACCGTATTGGTTGACTTTTGAGTAAACCGAGGGAGATACGATGAGACCGATATTCTGGCCCTCCGGCGTCTCAATGGGGCAAATTTTGCCGTAATGCGAATTGTGGACATCCCTCACTTCAAAGCCGGCCCGTTTTCTGTTGAGACCGCCGGGACCGATAGCCGACAGACGCCTTTTATGCGTGAGTTCCGAAATCGGCGAGGTCTCATCAAGAAACTGCGACAACTGCGACATGGCGAAGAATTTATTTATTGCCGTAATCACCGATGTCGTGTTTATCAACTCCTGCGGGTTTTTAATGTCCTGCTTCATATTCATTTTCTCGCGCGTGACCCTCGACATATTGCTCAGCCCTATTTTTATCTGGTTTTGGAGGAGTTCTCCCACCGACCTCACACGCCTGTTGCCCAAATGATCGATGTCGTCGACTTTTGTCTCCATTTTATGATTGAGCGCGATAATATTGTAAATTGTCGCAAGTATGTCCGCATAGCAAAGCGTTCTTCTTGACAAAGAAGGCACCTCAAGTTTCATTCTTTCAAAGATCTTCTCCAAACGCGCGTTTATCTTGTATCTGCCTACAAACGAGAGATCATAGCGTTTTGTCGTCTTAAAAAGAAGGGTTTCAAAAAATTCTTTAGCCGTGGCCTCGCTTGTAAATTCCTGAATCCTCAATTTTTTAAAAAACTCCAGCACTGCCTGTTTTTGAGTCTGGATATTATCCTTTTTCAGCGTTTCTATTATTGCCACATTTCTCGCAAACGATTCTTTTGTGATGATTTTTAGTATCTTTAACCCCGACTCCCGCGCGCCTGCAAGGACTTCCCGCGTCACCTCCGAGCCGGCCGAATGCTTTTCTTTTCCATCCGCATCCTTTAAAGAAACGGCAAGATAACTCTTTTCAGGCGACTCAAGGTTTATACTGTCCAAAGGGACTTCTTCAGTTTCATAAAATACATTTATAATCTGTTCGTTGGTTTCAAGACCTAAAGCCCTCAACATAACCGTGACGGGAAATCTTTTTCTTCTGTCAATAACGACATACAGGACATTCTCATAATCAAACTCAAACTCCACCCATGCGCCCCTATACGGTATAATTCTGGCATTATATTTCTGGAAACCCCTGTTTGTTATTTCATTTTTTTCGCCTTCTTCAAAAATAACCCCGGGCGAGCGATGAAGTTGGCTGACAACCACCCTGTCATTGCCGTTTATGATGAAAGAACCGCTTTCGGTCATATAAGGAACATTGAAGAAATTAATTTCCTTATCAAATATATGGGGAGCGGAACCGCTGTCGCCGTATTTTTTCAGACGCACCTTCGCTTTTACTGGCACGGAGTAGGTGATTTCTTTTTTTCTGGCGTTTTCTTCCGTCGTGTTCGGCGCTCCCGCAGAATAGCTTACATATTCCAACTCCATCCGTCCGTTTGCGGAAGTTATCGGAAAAATATCCCTGAATGCGCCCTCAAGACCTGTGTTCTTTCTTTCTTCGGGTTTTACATCTTTCTGCAGAAAATCCTCATAAGATTTTGTCTGTATATCCAGAAAATGAACGGAAGAAAAAAACTCCTTTCCCGGAACCCTTTCTAATCTGACTTCTCTCATGCCAGCTCGCAGGTCGCTCCGACTTCTTCAAGTTTTGCTTTTATTTCCTCCGCTTTGCTCTTTGGCAGGGCCTCCGCCACTTTCTTTGGAGCGGCATCAACAAGGTCTTTCGCTTCCTTCAAGCCCAGAGACGTCACTTCCCTGACCGCTTTAATGACCTGAATTTTCTTCTCGCCGACGGTCTTCAGGATAACGTCAAATTCCGTTTTTTCGGCTTCATTGCCGGAGACGTTCGCCTGCGCAGCGACAACCTGAGGAGCCGCCATTTGAGCGCTTACACCGAATTTCTCTTCAATGGCTTTTACAAGATCGTTGAGTTCCATAACCGTCATCCGTGAAATCCCATCAATAATTTCTTCTTTGCTGAGTCCCATTATATCCCCCTTTTGAACTTTGAACTTCGCAAGGCTGAAAGCCTTGCCCTACACACTTTCCACTTTCTTCTTCGCCAGATCGTTCAACGCAAAAACAATCCCGGATAAAAGCATCTTACAGACGCTCGTAAAATTATAAAGCGGCGACTGGAGAGCCCTTGCGAAAGACGCCAAGAGCGTATTCCTGTCGGGAATGCTCGCTATTTCGGCCAGATTCTTATCCGTTAGCACTCTTTCCGGACGGAGGAAGCCCCCTTTAATCTTAAAATGCTCATTCGCCTTGGCGAACCCGGAAAGCGCTTTGCAAACCTCGCCGATCGAATCGACGGGGAAATATATAACCGCCGTCGGCCCCGCGAAAAAAGCAGAAATATTTTTCCACTCGCTTTCCATCACTCTCTTAAAAAGGCGGTTTTTAACAACTTCGGCGCGGGCACCTATTTGCCTCAGACACTGCCTTAAATCAGTCATTTCTTTCACGGATAATCCCTGAAAATCGGTGAAAATAAAAGATGCATTTTCCTTAATAAATTTACCTCTGCTTTCAATCCACTTTACTTTTTCGGATTTAAATTTCATTTTTATCTTTTATCTTTTATCTTTCTCTTTTATCATTTTATTTTGACACTATGAAATCACACGCTCACCGCAATGCCCGGCGACATCGTGGTTGCAAGCGTCACTTTTCTGATGACGCTCGGCCCCGCGGGAAAGGGCAATTTTGCGCTCTTCACCGAGTCGGCTAACGCATTTATGTTTTTAACAAGGTCCTCGTCGGAAAAGGAAATTTTGCCCACACCCGCATGAATATTGCCGGAGGAGTCAATTTTCCATCTGAGGATACCGGCTTTGAAATTTTTCACAGCTTCTTTTATCTCAAAGGTAACGGTACCGGCTTTGGGCGTGGGCATGAGCCCCCTGGGTCCGAGTATTCTTGCGATTTTGCTTACATCTTTCATACAGTCGGGCGTGGCAAGAAGCACATCAAAAGTTATTTTTCCTTCTTGCACTTCCGATATAATGTCTTCAAAACCGATTCTGTCGGCGCCGGATGAGGCAGCTTCTTTCGCTTTGTCTCCCTTCGCAAGAACAGCGACCCGGATTTTTTTCCCGGTGCCGGCCGGCAAAGCAACGGAACCGTTTATATTCTGCGGTATTTTTTTTGAACCCGTATTCAATCTGATGTGCATTTCAACCGTTTCGTCGAATTTAGCGCGTTTGAAACTTTTAAGGGTCTTTATACCCTCATCCAGAGAGTAAACGGCTTCTTTTTTCAAGAGTTTTTTCGATTCTTCATATCTTTTATTTTTCATTTTATACGCTCAATTCTCCGCCGAAGGCGGAGCAGCCTGAATATCAATGCCCATGCTCCTTGCCGTGCCTTTTACCATTTCGCATGCGGAATCCAGGTCTTCGGTATTTAAATCCTTCATCTTTTTGCGCGCTATATCCCGTACCTGTTCAATCGTAAGCGAACCTTTTTTTTCTTTGTTCGGAACGCCGCTTGCCTTTGCGATACCCACGGCTTTCTTTATGAGAGCCGATACGGGCGGCACTTTCGTTATAAATGTGAAACTGCGGTCCTCATAAACGGAAATTACCACGGGAATCATCATACCCGCTTCTTCCGTTTTCGTCTTTTCATTAAACTGTTTGCAGAACTCCATAATGTTGACGCCGTGCTGTCCGAGAGCCGGTCCCACGGGCGGGGCAGGATTAGCGGAAGATGCGGGAATCTGCAGTTTTATAAAGGTCTTAACTTTTTTTCTTTTCGCCATTATTCTTTCTCCACCTGATAAAATCTCAGATCCACAGGCGTTGAGCGTCCGAAAATAGACACCATCACCCTGAGTTTGCCTTTTGTTTCGTCAACCAAATCTACTTCCCCGGAAAAGTTTGAAAAAGGGCCCTCTTTTATCCTCACGTTATCATGCTTGGCGAACTGGACAGACGGCCTCGGTTTTTCCTTTGCGGATTCCCTGACAAGTTCCTGAAGATATTCCACTTCCTGAGGTTTTACCGTAAACGGCGTTTTGCCCCCTAAGAAACCGCTGACACCGTGGATTCCGTTGACAAACCAGAATGTTTCTTCATCCATAATCATTTCCAAAATCAAATAACCCGGAAGAATTTTTCTCGGACGGACAATATTCTCTTTTTTTTTGATGTCAACAACTTTTTCTTCCGGCATTATCACCTGTTTTATCTTGGGTTCAACGCCTTCGGCTTTATCCTGCTCAATTTTGTTTTCTATAATCTGGACAACTTTTTTTTCATTGCCGACAAGCGTCTGCACAACGTAAAATTTATATTCTTTCGCCATGGTATTTCAGACAAATAAATTTACAAAAGCCGAAATTGCAAAATCCACGACCACAACAAAAAACGAAACAACAAATACCAGAATCAGCACCACAACCGTAAAGCCGACCACCTCTTTTTTCCCCGCCCACGAAATGTGCTTAAATTCGGCTATTACGTTTTTAATAAATTTAATAGCGTTGTTCATACCATAAGAAGAGTAATTTTATAAAAATTGGAAATCCGTGTCAAGAACGAAAATGTCCATTGTCAATGCCCGGCACTAGGAACTCTGATGTTTAAGCTGCTTCTTCCGCCACTTGCCGCTTTTCTTCTCCCATTCCGTAAGTTCCCACTTAATCAGTTTGACGCCCTTCTGCTGCAGTATCTCTCTGTCAATTTTTCTCAAAACGTCAATTACGGATTGATCGCTTGTGGAGTCAACCGGGCCTCCCTTAAACTTGAGTTCGCCTTTTATCACGACAACGTCCCGGGCGGTGTTTACAAGAAGTTTGATGACGTCAACCCAGTTTTTCGTCAATATGACTTTCGCTTTGTTATTTATTTCCCAGCCTTTAGCGCCCATATTTTATTCTACATTATATTGACGAACTATACAAATATGCAACAAATCAAATAAACTCAACTCCGTTATTTCTGCTTGAAAATACTGTCTTTTTTCATAAACTTATGCAGGCATTCGGGAAGAATTACACAACCTTTTCCGTCCCAGCCGCTCTCGCACAGAGCCGCGAAAACCCTGCCGACAGCGACAGCAGACGCATTTAGGGTGTGCGGGTATAGGATCTCGCCTGACGAAGAACGGTATCTCGTTTTTGTGCGGCGCATCTGGAAATCACGACAATTGGAACATGATGAGACCTCAAGCCAGTCCTTCATACCCTTCATCCACACCTCTATATCATATGTCTTGGATGCGGCAAAACCCATATCCTGCGAAGCCAGGAGAACAACTCTATGCGTCAGCTTCAGCTTTTGAAGAATGGCGCTTACACAGCCGACCATTTCATCAAGCGCTGCCGGCGAATCGGCCGGCTTTACATATTCAAAAATTTCAACTTTATGAAACTGGTGATTGCGTATTAAACCCTTCCCGAGTTTTCCCCAGGAACCCGCTTCCCGACGGAAACAGGGGGTGGAAATCTGGAATTTGAGCGGCAGTTTATCTTCGTCAATTATTTTATTCCTGAACAAATTTCCAGCCGGCACTTCTCCTGTCGGAATGAGATAAAGCCCGTCTTCTGTTTTATAAAGGTCTCCCGCGAATTTCGGCAACTGCCCTGTTCCGAATGCCGAATTTTCGTTTACAAGGTACGGCACAACGAGCGGCGTAAATCCCGAAGCGTCATTTTCCTCCGTAAAAAAATTAAGCATCGCCGCCTCAAGACGCGCCCCGTCTCCTTTTAAAAAAGGCCAGAAGGAAGCGGTTATGGACGATGCCGTTTCAAAATCAATGATGTCAAGCATCTTCCCTATTTCCCAGTGCGGAATACTTCCTTCGGAGAAGCCGTCCACCTCGCCCACTGTCCTGATAATCCTGTTATTTGCGGCGTCGCCTTCCGGCACATCCTCATCAGGAATGTTCGGCATTGAGGCGAGGATATCCTCAAGTTCGGAAGATATTTCCTTCAATTTCACTTCGCGCTTTTTCTTTTCTTCTTTGAGAAGTTTCCCTTCATCGGGATTGTTGACTTTTTTTTGCCTTGCCCTCAATTCTTCAACCGCTTTGAGGCTCTCTCTCCTGACTCCGTCAAGTTTGATAATTTCATTTATCAAAGCGCTCTCAAACCTGCCTGAAAGGCGTTTTTTGAAGACCTCGGGATTTTCCCTGATGAGTTTTATATCAATCATTTGCCCCTTCGGGTATGACTTCTTCCGAAATGACCTTACCGACAGAAGCAACCTTATCGCCTTCGTTGAGTTTTATAAGCCGCACGCCTGAGGTGGCGCGGCCGATTTTTCGGATATTTTTTACGTTCTGCCGTATCGTAATCCCTGAAGTCGTTATTATCATTATTTCGTCCTTATCGCCGCAGGCAATGAGTGCGACGACGGGACCGGTCTTTTCATTTATCTTCATGTTGATGACGCCTTTTCCTCCCCTCGTCTGCTTCCTGTAAGCGGAAATATCCGTGCGTTTGCCGTAGCCTTTTTCCGATATTACAAGCAGGGACTCTTTTGAAGAGGGATTTTGAATTGCCATTCCCACGACGCTGTCGCTTGGGGCAAGTTTTATTCCCCTCACGCCTCTCGCCGACCGTCCCAGCACTCTGAGGTTTGAGGAGGAAAACCTGATGGCTTTTCCCATTCTCGTCGCCAGCACCACATCATCATTTCCGAGCGACTGCAAAACTTTCACGAGTTTGTCTCCGTCATCAAGGTTTATCGCTATTATGCCCGAAGAGCGCGGGTTGCTGTAGTCGGCGACTGCGGATTTCTTGATGATACCTCTTTCCGAGACCATCAGAAGGTTTCCGCAGGCCTCCGTCAGATTCCGTATCTGAAAAAACGAATTAAATTTCTCGCCCGAAGTTTTGAATGTCAGGAAATTTACAATTGCCTTGCCGCGGGAAATGCGTCCCGCCTCCGGTATTTTCCACACCTTCAGCCAGTAAACTCTCCCCAGGTTGGTGAAAATGAGAAAAGTCGCAAGGTTCGTCGTGACAAAAAGATTTTCCAGATAATCTTCATCCTTGGTCGTCATAGACATAACGCCCTTGCCGCCTCTGCCCTGAACACGCCAGGTTGAAAGCGGCACTCTCTTTATATAACCCTGATGAGTTATCGTTAGAACAACATCGGCGTCGTCAATAAGGTCTTCGTCGTCCAGTACCGTTTCTTCGTCCGAAATTTCCGTTCTCCTTTTGTCTGCGTATTTTTCTTTTATTTCCAAAAGGTCTTTCTTTATTATCTCAAGAACAAATCTCGTATCGGAGAGAATATTCTTCAGCTTTTCTATTAATTTTATCTTCTCAATATATTCCTCTTCGACTTTGAGCCTCTCCAGACCCGTCAGTTGCTGAAGCTTCATATCCAGAATCGCCTGTGCCTGAATTTCCGTCATCCCGTAACTTTTGACAAGCGCTTGGCGAGCCTCATCCGGAGTTTTTGATTTCTTTATCAAACTTATTATTTTATCCAGATTTTCCAGAGCAATTTTCAGACCCTCAAGAATGTGAGAGCGCGCCTCGGCTTTACGCTTATCGTATTCGGTCATTCTTGTGACGACTTCAACGCGGTGATCAATGTAATAACCGAGCATTTCCCTGAGATTCAGAACCCTCGGCACGTTATTAACAAGAGACAGCATTATGACTCCAAAATTGGTGGAAAGCTGAGTGTGTTTTAAGAGTTGATTGAGCACCACGCCCGAGGGCGCATCCCTGGAAACATCAATCACAATGCGCATCCCGTCTTTGTCGGACTCATCCCTTATATTCGTTATGCCGGTGATGTGTTTTTCTCTGACAAGGTCGGCTATGTTCTCAATCAGGTTCGCTTTATTGACCTGATAAGGAAGTTCCGTCACGACAATCGCTTCGCGGTTTCCTTTTAATTCTTCTATCTCGGTCCTCGCTTTTATTTTAAACGAGCCCCGGCCTGTTTTATAGACATCATAAATGCCGCCGCGGTTTGTTATGATTCCTCCTGTCGGAAAGTCCGGCGCGGGCACGATTCTGAAAAGTTCCTTGTCCTCCATTTCAGGGTTGTCTATAAGAGCGATGAGAGCATCTACAATTTCGCCGAGATTGTGCGACGGTATGTTTGTCGCCATACCCACGGCAATGCCTGAGGAGCCGTTTACAAGCAGATTCGGGATACTTGAAGGCATTACCGACGGTTCCTTGAGAGTGCCGTCAAAATTATCCCTGAAATCAACGGTTTCCTTGTCAATGTCTTTCAGCATCTCGTCCGAAATTTTCGCAAGGCGCGCTTCCACATATCTCATTGCCGCCGGAGGATCGCCGTCAACCGAACCGACGTTGCCCTGACACTGGACAAGCGGATATCTCAAAGAAAAATCCTGCGCCATTCTTATGAGAGCGTCGTAAACAGCGAGGTCCCCGTGCGGATGATATTTTCCTAGGCACTCGCCAACGATTCTCGCGGCTTTTTTATAGGGTTTGTTAAAGGCAAGCGCCAGTTCTTTCATGGAGAAGAGTATTCTCCTGTGCACCGGTTTCAGCCCGTCCCGCACGTCCGGCAGAGCCCGCCCTACAATAACGCTCATTGAATAGTCAACGTAGGATGTCGTCATTTCATCCCGGACGTTTTTTATTATTATTTTCGAGACATCCTGAAGCTGTGTTCCTACCGTTTCTTCTTTTCCTGTGCCTTTTTTCTTTACCGTCATAACTTGTCTTCCCCGCTATATATCCAAATTCTTTACCAAAAGAGCGTGGTCCTCAATAAATTTTCTGCGTCTTGTCACATCGCTTCCCATAAGAGTGGTGAAAATATTTTCGGCGGAAACCAAATCTTCCATCTTCACCGCAATTATGTGACGGGTTTCCGGATCCATCGTCGTCTCCCACAACTGCTCGGGATTCATTTCGCCGAGCCCTTTATATCTCTGTATGGCGATTCCCATTTTTCCGATGTCTTCAAAAACAGCAATTAATTCTTTGAAATTACTGCATTCTTTTATGCCTTTTTTACTGGCTAAAATCACCTGCTTAAACCCGTCTATATCATTACCCAGCTGAAGGCCCATTTGCTCTATGCTCTTTACGCTTTTCGTAAGGACAAAGAGCTCCGGGAATTTTATCACACCATTAGATGATTCATCCGGCGGCTCCGGGATGGACTCTCCCGTTTTAACTTCGTTTAATTTCAGCTTTAATTCCTTTTTAAAAGCGATTATTTCCTCTTCGCTGTAAAAAAGTTTCCCGTTAAATTTTGCGATGGGCACCTTAGGCATCTTCACGAAATCTGAAATCTCGGAGATTTTCAGGCCTTTGTTTTTCAGTTTGCCGATGTGCTTATCAATATCGAGAGCCAATTCTAAGAATTTCTGGTTGTCCATTTTTTTTTGCGGCGCCTTCTCCCCCCCGCCGCTAAAAGTTATTTTTATATCCTCAGCGCTTGATGAAATAAAGAATCTGCGAAGCTCTTCATCTGAAATCATGTACTGTTTAAACGCTCCTTTTTTAACAAGATAAAGAGGCGGCTGCGCAATAAATATGTGCCCTTTTTCTATAAGAGCCTTAAAATGCCTGTAAAAAAGCGTAAGAATAAGCGTTCTTATGTGCGCGCCGTCCACATCTGCGTCCGTCATAATTATTATACGTTCGTAGCGGAGTTTTGAAATATCAAATTCCTCGCCGACGCCGGTCCCGAGAGCCGTAATCGTCGCCCTGATTTCATCATTGGATAAAACCTTTTCCAAGCGCGCTTTCTCCACATTAATAATTTTCCCTTTAAGAGGCAGGATTGCCTGAAACCTTCTGTCGCGACCGCCTTTAGCCGATCCGCCGGCGGAATCGCCTTCCACCAGGAAAAGTTCGCATTGCCTGGGGTCAGCGATGCTGCAGTCCGCGAGTTTCCCCGGAAGAGAACTGATTTCAAGCGTTGATTTCCTGCGTGTAAGTTCTCTCGCTTTTCGCGCGGCTTCCCTCGCATGACTCGCCTGCACAATCTTCTGCACAATTATGGAAGCGGTTGAAGGATTTTCTTCAAGAAATGTCTGAAGCCCCTCGCCGATAACCGTCTCCGCAAGGCCCTTTATGTCCGAATTTCCAAGCCGCGTTTTTGTCTGGCCCTCAAACTGCGGTTCAGGGACTTTCAGACTTATCACCGCCGTCAGCCCTTCTCTTGCATCGTCGCCCGAAAAAGTTATGTCCTTAAACTTCTCCCCAAAATTTTTATTCTTATAATCATTGATTACTCTTGTCAGGGCCGCCCTGAAACCGGCCACATGCGTGCCCCCTTCCACCGTGTTGATATTGTTGACGAACGAAAGCATGAACTCACTGTATTCCCCATTATACTGAATTGCCGCCTCAACGATAACGCCGTTTTTTTCCTTAATAAAGTAGGCCGGCTCAGCATGCAGGACCGTTTTCCCCTGGTTGAGGTATTTTACAAATGCGATGAGACCTCCTTCATAATTAAAAACATGCTTTTTATCCTCCGTTTCGTCAATAATCGTTATCGTAACGGACGGATTAAGAAACGCCAGCTCCCTGAGCCTTTTTGACAGCACATTAAAATCAAACGCAATTTCGTCCTTGAAAATCTGGCTGTCCGGGTAAAACGTCACCTGCGTCCCGTGCAGTTTCGTCGCTCCGTCGGGCTTAAGCGGCTCAACCGCAATTCCTCTTTTGTACTTCTGCCTGTATATCCGGCCGTCTCTGTAGACCTCAACCTCAAGCCATTCCGAAACGGCATTTACAACGGAAATGCCGACGCCGTGAAGACCGCCCGAAATCTTGTATGTTTTTTTGTCAAACTTGCCGCCCGCATGAAGCATTGTCATTATTACTTCAACAGCGCTCTTGTGTTCGGTCGGGTGCTCATCCACCGGCATTCCCCGTCCGTCATCAATAACGCTCACGGAATTATCCGGATGTATTATTACCTCAATATTTTTACAGAAACCGGCGAGCACTTCGTCAATGCTGTTGTCAACGGCTTCATAAACAAGATGGTGAAGGCCGATGCTGTCGGTGCTTCCGATATACATCGCCGGCCTTTTACGCACGCCCTCGAGCCCGCCGAGGACTTTTATATCTTTAGCGGTGTATTCGTTTGCAACCGTTCCTTTTTGGTCTTTTGTCATTTTCCCCTCACTTTAATCTCTATGCTTTTCAGTGACTTTCTTGACGGAAGTTTACTGTTGAGTTCTTTTAAAATGGTTACGGCATTTATTTCCATATCTCTTTTGGCAATTCCCGAATCTACATAAAGCATGAGATTCCCTTTTGCAACCGTCATATCTTTGACATCATATTTTTCCGCAAACGAACATTTCTTCCAGCAGACCGAAACAATGTTTATCCTTGCCATCTGCTTCTTGAGACGGTCGAGAAATGTATCTAACTTAATCACTACTTAATCTTTTTATCCAACCAAGAGGGTCCGTCCCTATTACGACCTCATCGGCATAATCAGCGATATAAATTCAGAGTCATCAGGCGATTTAATAACAGCCGCATTTAGAGAATCCGTCAGTTCCATATTAACCTTCGTATCATCGAGGTGCTTAAAAACGTCAATCAGATAATCGGGACTAAACGCTATATTTACCGTTCCTCCGGTTGAAGTAATATCAACCTCTTCTTCCGCCTCGCCGAAACCCTGCGAGGAAGCCGAAATGTTAAGCTTATTTTTGTTTATCTGGTATTTTACCGATGAATTCTGCGCGGCGATGCCCGCCTGGAAAATGCTCGCTGAGCGAATTGTGGCATTCTGTATTTCCTCCCTGTTCATGGTTACGGTTATTGTACAGCTTTTCGGTATCACATTTCTAAAATCCGGATAAGTTCCATCTATTAAGCGCGAATTCATAACCGTATTTTTTGTACTAAAAAACACACTGTTCTCGTCAAAAATTATATTCACCGTTTCTTTTTCTTCACAATATCCCAGAATTTTCTGCAGAATACCGATTGTTTTAATGGGTACAATAGCACTTGATTTATAAGATTTGGGAACATTTATTTTGCATGCCGTTGTGGCTAATCTTTTTCCGTCCGTTGCGGCAATGACTAACCTCCCTTCGTTTACTTCAAAATATTCCGAACAGAGAACATACCTCACTTCATCTCTTGAGGCGGAAAAAACCGTTTTCCTCAACATATCCGAAAGAACCAAAGCGGACAGTTCAACTTTTTTGTCCTTTGCATCCATCGTATCAGGAATCTGAGGATAATCCTTGAGGTTTCCCTTCGGTACGGAGGCGCTGAATTTACCGCATTTTATTATTATACTGTTTTCACCTTCCTCTATCGTAACGTCCTTTTCCTCCTGCACTCTCATCAATGCGCCGAAAAGGTCTCCGTGTATCATTGTTTTTCCTTTGTCTTCTACTTTAGCGTTAAACGTTATTTTCATTGATACTTCCAAATCCGTAGACGTAATTGTCACTTTGTTGTCTTCTGCTTCCATCAGGATAAAGCTTAAGTACGGCAACATTGTCTTAGGACTCAAGCAAAGCAGAGCGGTTTGCACATTTTTCATCAGTTCATTTTTTTTACACGAAAATTTCATGTTTCCCCCTTTATTCCTTATTTAAAATTACCAGTAGTAGTATTAGTAACGGTTGTGTATAAGTTAAAAAACCTTTCACTTTATTCAAAAATCTCGGCAAATACAGGCATTTCCAAATATTGTTATTGTTAATAACCTGTGGAAAACACTTAATATTTTTCCCGTTATTACCCGGAATAAATGAATTTGTGGAGTTATACACTTTCTTTTATCTGTCTGGTGATTTTATTTAACAAGGCCGTAAAATATGGATCCTTTGTTATCTTATTTTTCATTTTATTGCAGGCGTGAAGAACGGTTGAATGGTCTCTACCGCCGAAAAACTCGCCTATCTCCGTTGTTGAATAGTTTGTTAGATTTCTGCTCAAATACATCGCTATCTGTCTTGGAAGAGCAACTGTTTCCGTCCTTTTTTTACTTTTGATATCATTTGAAGTAAGGTTAAAATGCTCGCACACGACTGTCTGTATGGTTTCCATCGGCACGTCCGTTTCTAAATCCTGTTCAGTTATTATTGTTCTCAAGTATTCTTTCGCTTTTTCAATTGTGATGTTGGTTTCCGTCAGAGAAGCGTATGCGGCTACTGAAAATATCGCGCCTTCTAAAGTTCGTATGTTATTTTTTATGTTTGAAGCAATGTAATAAAGCACATCGTCCGGAATATTGATTTTTTCGGATTCAATTTTCTTTTTTATTATGGCTACGCGCATTTCCAAATCCGGCGGCTGTATGTCGGCGACAACGCCCCACTGGAATCTTGAACGCAGGCGCTCTTCGAGTTCGCCTAAATTTTTCGGGCTTGTGTCGCACGAGAGAACGATTTGTTTGCGTCTTTCATAAAGCGTGTTGAACGTGTGGAAGAATTCTCCCTGCGTGGTTTCTTTATGCGCTATAAACTGTATGTCGTCCATTAGCAGGATATCAATGTTTCGGTATTTTATTCTGAATTCCGCCATTCTGTTATTTTTCAAATGTTCTATCATATCATTGGTGAATTTTTCGGTCGTCACGTAAATTATGTTATAAGACGGAAAGCGCCTGGTAATTTCAATTCCAATGGCATTGAGCAGATGTGTTTTACCCAGCCCTACCCCGCCGTATATAAAAAGCGGGTTATAGGTATTTCCGGGGTTGTTGGTTATTGCCATGCACGCAGCGTGCGCAAAGTGATTTGACTGTCCGACGACGAAACTTTCAAATGTGTATTTTGACGTAAATTTTCTTGCCACGAAAGAAGAGACATCAGGCGCCTCCGGGACCCCGGCCGCACCCTCAGGCTCTTCGTCTTTTTTATCGGTATAAAAATTAACATTTATATCCGGACTAAAGTCCTTTAATATATTTTTTATCCGTTCCGCATAATGTTCATTAAGCCATCGCACGAAAAATTTGTTTGGAAGTTTAACCAGAATACTATCCTTCTCCACTCCTGTTACAATTGCCGGTTCAAGCCACAGTTTGTATGTTTCATCCGTTATCTCGAGACGCAGATTGTTGACCACTTTTTTCCAGATTGAATCGTAATTTTCCGCAATTCCTTTCTTTTCCATAAATAATTAAAACGCAAATACCACCACAAGTTATTAACAACTTATTAACAAGTTCTCAAGTTTCTTGGGAAACTTTAAAACAACTTTTGGGATTATATATTAACGCTTGATTGCTGTCAAGTGAAAATTATCCCGACGGAAAACGATGACATTATCAGTGGTTGTTAAGCAATAAGGCCTTCTTTTAAAAGGTCCCGCTCATCAATAATTCCTATGAGAGTTCCACACTTATCAACAACCGGAATATTGTCAAAGTTCATTTTATTCATTATTTGCGCCGCTTTCCAGGCCGGAACATTTCCGGTAATCGTAAACGGTTTTTTTGTCATTACTTCGTCTATTTTTTTAGAAAGGGGTTTGGGATCCGTTTGTATGAGTCGTCGCAAATCTCCGTCCGTGAAGAAACCCGTTATTTTTCCGTTTGCATCTATTATGCTCACGGCTCCCAGACGGGTTTTTGTCATCACGAAAAGAGCATCGGAAACGGTGCGGTTTCTCCTGAGTTTTGGATTTTCGCGCCCTCGCCGCATTATGTCTTTCACCATCATATTGAGCCTTTTCCCGAGGACGCCCCCCGGATGAAGAAAAGCGAGGTCCTGTTCGCCAAGTTTCTTTTTCTGCATCAGCAAAATAGCTATGGCATCGCCGACAGCCATCATCACCGTTGTGGATGAAGTCGGCGCATAATTAAAGGGGCATGCCTCTTTTTTGATTTTTATCTCTATAATACAGTTCGATACGCCGGCAAGAGCCGAATTTTTTTTGGAAGTAATTGAAATAAGCGGTATCTCCATTTTCCTTATTAAAGGCATCAGATTTTCAAATTCCATAATTTCTCCGGAATGAGAAAGAACGATGATGCTGTCTCCTTTTGTGAGCATTCCTATATCTCCGTGAATTGCTTCGCTTGGATGGGTAAAAAATGACGGACTGCCGGTTGAGGAAAGGGTTGCGGCAATTTTGCGCGCAACGAGCCCCGATTTGCCGATTCCCATTACGGCTATTTTCCCTTCGCTTCTCTTATATAATATTTTCACCGCTTTTCTTATTGAACTCGAAACAGCTGCGTTAATGTTATCCGAGATGGCGTTTTTTTCAATTGTAAGTATTTTTTTAGCGGTTATAAACTTTTTTTTCATCTCATTACTCTTCACTTCCGCCTAAGGCGGATTTCGTCCGC
>PEXM01000029.1 GCA_002779055.1 Elusimicrobia bacterium CG08_land_8_20_14_0_20_44_26 | reverse complement strand
TATGTCTCGTATTCCTTCTCTTTCAGGGCTTTTGCTCTGTCAAAAGATATTGTAAGGGGATACATCTGGAAAAGGAGAGCGTTTAATCTAAGACCAAATCCGACCGAGGTGTGCAAATTTTCTCTCCTCAACTCTTCGCCGCGGTTAAAATTCTCGCCCGCATCGCAAAACAATATCCCTTTCAAACTCTTAAAATACATCGGCGGTATAAGCCACCATAAATTGTAATCAATATTTCTGAATAAATAAAATCTGTATTCCGCAGAGCCCAAAATAAGACGCACCGTATCATTCGCCGTTATAAGCCCCCTTACTCTATCCCATCTCGTTATGTCAAAAAACTCGGGTGTCTCACCCCACGAAAAAAGACCAAGCGCCCTGAATGCGAGTATGTGGTCGGGAAAAGAGACCGGCAGGAAAAACTGTTCCTCAAAATACACGGAATCGTAAGTTATTCCGCCTTTTACAGAGGAGGTGCTAATAGCGATATTCTCATTGTAAAAACTCCCCCGCGCCGTTGCGTAACTCAGGTTTGCGCGGGAGCCCCTCACGATATCCATAAAGCGGTAAATGCTTGAATCGTTTATAAAAGAAACAGCGCAGGAATTTTCTCTCGTACGGTTTAGCGCAGCGTCTCTCATTGAAAATTTTTCGGGAACCTCATCCGTCTTTATTTCTCTGGCAAAGAGCGCCTCAATGCGATTTTCTCTGTCCAGAGGTCTCTCAAGAATAATGCCGGCGGCGTTGGTCATGTAATCTTCGGTTAGAATATCTTCTTTTTCTTCGTTTGACCTCCAACTTGTTTCTCTATAACCCTGGGCGAAAAAACCGACGCGCGTCTTCCACTTCTGATAAAGGTAGGAAGTGGAATAACTCAAGTCCCTCGTGGATGAGAGCCACTGGAGATAGAGATTCATATTGTGCCTGCCCGTCATATCGGACGCCTGAAAATAATTGAGCACATAGAAATCGGCGTCGCCTTCGGAAACGACAAACATCGCCAGGGGATACACAAGATCAAAAGACCACCGCGTTTTGTATTTCCTAAAATTCAGCGCCTCAACATCCCCCTGCGGCGCGGTTTTGGTTTCTTTTTCTTCATCTTCAACCTTCGGCGATTCTACGCCGGCGACCGCTTTTTCATTCTCATTTTCGTCTTGAAGCACTCTTGATGCGGCGGCAAGCCCTGTAATGTCAATGCCTCTTTTGAGAAAAATATCGTCGGCGGATTTGCAAGTCGCTTTAACTTCGTGTCCTTCGGGTTTATTTATGAGGAATACCTCTCTTGAACCTTTCCACTGAATAACCGCGGCGATTTGCCCGTCCTCGGAGACGTCATAATCGGTCACTCCGGTTTTTATAAACGTGAGATTTAAGGGTTTTTTAAAATTCAATTCCGTTAAAGAAACCTTATAGATGTCGCTGAAACCCCCGTTTTCGGAAAGAAAATAAAGTTCTCCTCCCAGTATTACCGGTTTTCTCTCGGAGTATTCCGAGTCGGTCAGCCACGTCTTTTTATTCTGCTCCGTATCAAGGCACCGCAAATCAAGTTGTCCGTTTCTCTCGCAGGAATAAATTATTAAATGGCGCGCATAATCCGCCGTAAAAGAATCTTCGTAATCGGAGTCGTTCGTTAAGTTCACCGTTTTTTCTCCATCGTAAAAAAAGATATCGCTCTGTGAATTTAAATCGGCGCAGACGAGAAAACCACCGCCAGATGCGGGTTTTATTTGTCTTATCTCCGTAAAAGGAACGCTTTGCTTACTCGTAATTTTACCGTTTTTCATGAAAACGAGATACGGTTTCTCGTTTTTCCAGGCGTTATAAACAATCACCTCGCCCGTTTGCGCCCGGCCATCGCCCACACGATCGAAATAATCCTTTTTATTTTTAAGCAGGCGGCGCTCTTTTTTACTTTTCCGATTATACAGTATAATATCGTCATAACCCAAGCCGTCGTAAACATAAGACACCTCGTCCCCCGAAAAAAGAGGACTTCTTGCCCTGTAAAAATTAAATGACGGCGATATTTTCTTCCCTAAAACCTCAGGGTTGTTCCGCGCTGATGTTTCTTCTTTATACATTTCAGAAAGATATTTTTCAAAACGGCTGTCAAATTCCCTTGTGTCGATATTTATGACTTTCTTCATTGCGACATTCTGTTCCCAAACCTGAGGGAACTGTCTAATGAGTTCAAACACTTTCTTTTTGCCGAATTTCCGCGCGAGAAAAATGAGCATTTTCTGCGACTGCTTGTAAGCCAGATAAACCCTGTAACCTTCCAAATGGTCAAAAGAAAGCATGTCCTCGGCGGGTATAATCAGGCCGTTGAGATAAATGTCGCGGAGAGCCCCCGCGTCTTCCCCGTCCCATCTATCCGAGCAGAATTCGGCGAGCCCTTCCTGCATCCAGAGAGGTATCGGATAAACCATGAGGCGCACAAGCGAGAGCGACCGCCAGAAACCGCCGTAAAAGATTTCAAAACTTGCGATGTGCGTGAACTCGTGCTGAATAATGTGTCTCATTTCCTCGGGAGAAGTGTAAAAAGGCATAACTAACCTGTTCTTGAACGGCTCCGAGAATCCGCCCGTGCCCCACGAAACGGGCGCGATTCTGTTTGAATGAAAATCGGGATGACTCTCAAAGAAAAAAAATGCGGGTTTTTTTTTCAGATTTATGTCAAGAAAATTCGTAACTTCGCTGTAACTTTTCTCGAGCATCCGAGAAATTTCAGGGATACTGCCCTTTATTTCGGGATAATAATAAACCGTAAAATGCTTTGTGTCGCAGAGATGCCAGGCAAAAGTTTTTGTATATATCTGATTTTTTCCGAATTCAGCCGCTCGTAGAAACCCGCACAAAAAAAATACGGCCGGAATCAGCCGCAGCCAAATCATAATTCCCCATCTGCCTGCCTGTGCTGACAGGCGAGAAGTTGTAACGCAAGATTCTCTATAAGCACTTTTGTTACCGACTTTCGCTGGCAAATTTTCAAAAGAAATATTGTCTATAATGTTTCGTAAATAGAGATTGTTTTCTTGTAAAATCATTTAAACTACCTTTAACCATACGGACTTGCTTTTTACAAGATTTCCAAAAATCTTGTAAAACCGCCTTAATTTTTTAATTCAGTCATCCCGGGAAGCCTATATTTTGTTCCTTTCACGTACCCTGATGAAGGGATAATCTGAATTAAAAGTCCATGCCTAACCCAACTTTTCAATATTTGCGTCATCTTATCTCTTTGAACTATGCCTGTTATTTTTCTTGCTTCTTCATTTGTAATATATCTATTCTTCTCAAGATAAAAATTTATTTTTTCCCATTCTGATACTATTTTTTCATTTAACAAAATAACTTTTACAGCATCTTGTAAATTTGGATATGTCCAAAATATGGGCGGATAAAGACTTTGCGATTTCATTTCTGACCGCATCGTTTTTACTCCTTCGTTCTGATCTAAACCAATTAAACGCTTAAATTCAATGGTTTGAGTTTCAACGGGGACTTTTAATATGTCTTTTATTAATTCTTCCTGTGTCATATTTTTCTATCACCAAATTAGTGGCTTAATAAATTTATCATCCAAATCTTCTATATTCCCGCCGCCGCTACCGCTTTGGCGGACAGGGATTTTTGTTCCGTCTTCAAATTCAACTTCGTTAGCACTGATCCTTTTACTAATCGGGGCAGGTGATGTTTCACATTTATCGGTTGGTTTGTCGTCGGGACTGCCGCGCCAAGATGAGCAACATTTTCTGCTCCCCGTAATAAGTTCATAAAAAGCCCGCGCCTGTAAAGACAAGAAAAAATTTTGTTTAATTTTCGGTAGATGAAAGTTGCGCAGCAATTTCATTATTTCTTTTCTTCCTATGAAGTTAAACGAAGGCAACAACACCGTCATAATTTACGGCCTCCTTTCCGTGAAAGGTAGGTTCGCACATAGCATCGGTGCTGTCGCAAATGTTGTTGTAAAGAGCCCTACTCTTTTTTGAGAATGTCGCCGATGCTGAAACCCGAAGACGGCGAAGAATAATATTGCTGCATTGTCTCGTTTTCTTTCTGATTTAAAAGTTCCCTGATGCTTAACTCAACCATTCTGCTGTTTTCATTCACTTTGATGACCACGGCTTCAATCTGCATTCCCGGAGTAAAGCCCTCCAGATTCTCGGTCTTTTCGTTTGCGACCTGAGAAATGTGAATAAACCCCTTTATATCGTCCTTAAGGTCAACAAGTATCCGGTCATGAGTTGTGCCCGTAACAGCGCATTTTACAATTCGCCCGCTTTCGTAATCCTTAAACGGATTTTCCTGCATCTGTTTGAGCCCTAAATATATTTTCTGCTCGGAAGGATTTATTTCCAGAATCTTTACCTGAACCTCATCCCCTTCCCGCAAGACATCGGACGGATGCTGGATTCTCTCCTTCCACGAAAAATCTTTTAGCAAAATAAATCCCTCTATACCGCCGGGTAATTCCAGAACGGCTCCGTTTTTTACAAGACGGGTTGCCAACCCCGATATGATATCTCCTAAGGAATGTTCCGTGGCGAACTTGCTCCACGGGTTTTCCTGCGTATTTTTTGCGCTGAGCGATATTCTCCTCGCTGTCCTGTCTACATTAAGAATCATCACCTCAATCTCGCTTCCCACGGTCAGCGCCTCGGAGGGCTTCAGGTTTTTCGTCCATGAAAGCTCGCTTACATGAAGAAGACCTTCAAGACCCGGTTCAAGCTCCACAAAAGCGCCGTAATCAACCACTCCCCTTACGATTCCCTTGTGAATACTGCCGACGGCATATTTTTCAGAGGCGCTGTCCCACGGCTGGGGCTTCGTTTCCTTCAAGCTCAAAGAAACCCTGTTTTCCGTTTTATTGAGCTTTATTATTTTAACCCTGATTTTCTGTCCGATTGCCAGCTCGTCGGAGACCTTTTCGGTTCTGCCCCACGAAATATCCTTTATGTGGAGCAACCCTTCAAAACCCCCGACATCCACAAAAGCTCCGAACTTTGTGATGCCTTTGACAACGCCATCCCTTTCTTCGCCTTCCCTGATGTCTTCCCAGAACTTCCGCTCTTTTTCTTTGTATTCTTCTTCAACAACGTCGCGCCATGAGACAACGATATCGCTTTTCTTTTTGCTGAATTTCTTTATCTTGACGGGAACCGTCATTCCTATTGTTTCGCCGATGTTTTTGACCGGAGGATAACCTATCTGCGAATTCGGCATAAATGCCTCTAAACCGCCGACGGAAACAAGCACGCCGCCGTTTATCTTCTCTTTTATTTCGGCTTCCACCGTCCCGCCCGTCTCATACGCTTTTTCAATTTCATCAATATGTTTATATTTCAGGGCCCTTGTGTAGGAGAGCGTCGGATGACCTTCGGTGCCGGACAAATCAATAATGTAAACGTCAATTTCCTGTCCAACTGCCAAACCGTCTACGGAGGATATTTCCGAAAGCGGAATAATGCCCTCCATCTTCGCTCCGATGTCAACGATAACGCCGGACTGCTTCGATACATCAAGAACCGTTCCTTTCACGACCTCGCCTTTGAATAATTCCGGAATCTCCCCGACCGCCTCTTCCATCAAATTTTTCATTTCACTCATCTTACCACCTTTCCGTTATGCGCGGCTTTGTTTTCTTAACCGCGCTTTTTTTATTTTCTTCACTATTTCCAGCACGAGTTCCCTCGGGGACGAAGCGCCCGAAGTTACGCCCACGGGATAAATTATTTTTTTCCGCAGTAACTCGTTTTCACCCGTCACAATTATCACGGGGCAGATGTTTTTCACAATCTTTGCGAGATTTTTCGTGTTGCTGCTTTTCCTATCGCCTACTATTATAACCATTTTAGATTTTTTTGCAAGCCCTATTGCCTCTTTTCTTCTCACCTTTACCTCATTGCAAATTGTATCAAACACAAGAGCGTCTTTGTTTTTCTTCAGAATTTCCCCCGATAACCTCTCAAATGTTTCGCCGTCAATTGTTGACTGACCTATAACCGCCGCTTTGCGGCTCTTTTTTACCAACGCCGCCGACGAGACGCTTCTTATAACGGCCGCGCTTTTCCCCGCGCGCGAAAGAAGAGCTTTCACTTCCGCATGGTCAGGAGTGCCTATTATTATAATGGAAAACTTTTCCTTTTTAAATTTTTCTATGGAGGCGTGTATTTTTTTTAGTATCGGGCAAGTGAAATCAAATATTTCGCAGTTCTTTTTTCTTAAATGTTCTATCGTTTCAAGAGGCAGACCGTGAGCGCGGATTATGACCGAAGAGCCCGCAGGTATGAGGCGGCAATTTTTCACCACGATGAGACCTAATTTCTTAAGACGCTGGATCACAAAAGTATTATGAATAAGCTCACCGATGCAATAAATTTTTTTTTCTTTCAGAAGTTTTTCCGTTTTCCTTACGGCTATTGTCACGCCGCTGCAGAAACCGACGAAACGCGCAACCTTAATTTGACGCCGCATTGATGCCGTCCCTTATTTTAGCGCATATTTTCTCCGAAATTTCCCTCGTATACGGCATTTTTCTTTCCGGAAATTCAAGAGGTTCGCCGAAAGAGACGCTCGCTTTCAAACCCCGCCGCGCAAATTTATTAGTGCCTCTGACATAAACCGGCACCACGGGTTTATTTGTGTTGTATATGATGTATGAGACGGCGCGGCGGATGTTACCGAGGCGGGGGTTGCCTGTTTTATTTCTTGTGCCTTCGGGAAAGACCAGTAGATTGCCGCCGGAATTAACGGTGTTGACGGCTTTTCTGAAAGATGCTCTATCGAAAAAACTCCTGTTAACTGGAAAAGTGTTTAGTTTCCTTAATAAAAACGCCGTAAAAGGCGAGGCGAACAGTTCTTTTTTCGCCATAAAATTAAGAGTACGACCCGAAGCGGCTATTGCTATTACGGGAGGGTCAAAATTGGAAAGATGATTTGAACAGAGAATTGCCCCGTCTGAAGGAGGCAATTTGCCTCTCGTTTCAAGATGAGCAAAGACCTTAAAAAAAAACTTTAAGCATACATATACAAAATGATATAAGTAATTATTTTCCTTGTTTTCATATTTGTTTTTTTCCATTTTACTTTATTATTTTTTTATTTTATTACTTTTTTACTTTAATACTTTTTACGATTATTTCCGCAACTTCTTTGATTGTCTTTTTCGTGGAATCAATAACACACGCGCCTTCGGGTATTTTTAGCGGACACAAACCCCTGTTTTGATCAAGGGCGTCGCGCTTTCTGATATCGGAGGCAATCTCATCCATTTCCACATCCGTTCCCTTTTCCCTAAGTTCCGCATACCGCCGGCGGGCTCTTTCGCCGACACTCGCGTCAAGATAAAACTTGAAAGGCGCTCCCGGAAAAACAACCGTACCTATGTCCCTGCCTTCCATCACGACGCCCTGCTTTTTTGAAAAGTTTCTCTGCATATCCCGAAGGCATTTCCTCACTTCGGGAATTGCGGCTATTATGGAAGTGCGATTGGTGACGTTGCGCGAACGGATTTTGTCCGAAACGTCCTCCCCGTCTAAAATAAGTTTTTCTTTCTCAAAACGCATTTCGGATTTGAGGGCAAGTTCTATAATGCCGACGGTGTTTGAAAAATCAACGCCGTTTTTTATTGTCTTGTAAGTGACCGCCCTGTACATCGCTCCCGTGTCTATGTATGTCAAACCCAATTTTTCGGCGACGATTTTGGCGATTGTGCTTTTCCCCGCTCCCGCAGGCCCGTCAATCGTAACGATAATATTTTCCTTCACTTGTAAATACTTCTCCAAATCTCCCTCCCTATCTTTCCCCCTTTGGAAAAGGGGGATATAAGGGGGATTTGAAAAATATTAAGGACGTCCCCATTTTCCCACGAGAATTTTTTTCAGGGTCCTGAAAAAACCGGGAAACGATATTTTAACGCACGAGACGTCGTCTATTACCGTTACGTACGGGGCGCTTCGCACAGCGAGCGCCGCAAGAGAAAGCATCATAACTATTCTGTGGTCGCCGAACCCCGTGACGGAGGCGCCTCGCAGAGGAGTGGGTCCTTTTATTCTGAAACCACCCGGAAGTTTTTCTATGTCCGCCCCCATCTTCTTAAGCTGAGAGAAGACCCCTTCAATTCTGTCGCATTCTTTTACTCTCAATTCCTCGGCGCCCGTTATGAGAGATATCCCCCGGGCTTTTGTCGCAACGAGCGCAAGAAGCGGCACCTCGTCTATCATTGCCGGTATATCATCGGCAGAAAAATCCATTCCCCGCAAAACGCTTTTGAGAACGGTAATATCGCCTGACGGTTCTCCGTATGAGTATCGCCTATTTTTAATTCTGTATTTTAATCCCATTTTTCCGAGAGCTTTCAGAAAACCCGTCCTTGTGGGATTCAAACCCACATTTTTAATTGTGAGAACGCTTTGAAGCATCACCGCCGCCGTTATGAAAAAAGCCGCGGAGGAAAAGTCCCCTGGCACGCTTATTTTCGCCGGCTTTAATTTGCCGCCGCCCTCAATTGCGAGAAAGTCCCCTTTTTTTTTGAAACGAGCGCCGAAAAAAGGAAGCATCCTGGCCGTGTGGTCGCGGGACGGTATTTTTTCTTTAAGCATCGTCTCTCCGGAAGCATTTAATGCGGCAAGCATAATTGAGGTTTTTACCTGAGCGGAAGCAATCGGCATAATATACTTTATAGCGCGAAGGTCGGATGAACCCCTGACAAAAAGAGGAGGAAACCCCCGTCGGCTTTTTATACGAGCGCCCATCGCCGTAAGGGGCGATGTGATTCTTTCCATCGGTCTTTTGGAAAGCGACCTGTCGCCGACGAGTTTTGCGCTCATATTCATTCCCGCAATCATTCCACAGAGAAGCCGCATTGTCGTGCCTGAATTTCCGCAATAAACATCGCGAGCCGGGCTTTTAAGTTTTCCGCCCGTTATGTAAACATTTTTCCCGCGGCGTCGGATGATCGCGCCAAGGGATTTCAAAGCGTTTAGCGTCGAAAGACAGTCCTCCCCAAAAAGATAATTTCTTATTTCGCTTTCGCCGTTCGCCATTGCGGCGAAAATGGCGGCGCGGTGCGATATTGATTTATCGGGCGGAACTTGGACGCTTCCTCTAACGGCTTTTGCCGATTTTATTCTCAATTTTTTCATATCCTGTTTTAATTTTATTGAGACGCCCTGTGAGTTTTCTACTTTTGAGACATTCCATCATATTTTCAAGTTTATTTATAAAGACCTTTACATTTTTAGAGAGAAACGCGCGGTTTTCTTTGAAAATCGCGTTCCAAACGGCGGGAGAACTTTTTGCGACTCTCGTGATATCCCTGAAACTTCCTGCGGCGGCTTCTTTCGCCTTTCCATTTTTTTTCTCAAAGTCAAGAAACATTTCCATAAAGCAAAACGAAATCAAATGAGGCAGATGACTCGCCACGGCCGCGAACCTGTCATGGCGGGCGGGCCTCGTGATGAGACAGGATGCTCCGGTTTTTTCCCACATTTCCGCAACGACTTTCAAAGCGTTTCTGTTTGTTTCTTTAACGGGAGTTATGAAAACGCTGCTTTTTTCAAAGAGGTCACTCCGCGCATTTTCGCATCCGCTTTTTTCGCTTCCCGCCATCGGATGAGCGCCCACGAAACTGACTCCACATTTTTTAGCAAAAACGGAAAGACGAGCGCATATATTTGATTTGACGCTCCCGACGTCCGTAATAACCGCCCCTTTTTTCATTAAAGGAATTATTTTCTTTGAGATTTCTATTATGACGTCAACTGGCGTTGAGACGACGACAATATCGCAGCGACTCAAATCGGACAAATCCGTCGAAATCTCACTGCAAACGCCCAGAGTTCTGGCTTTGAGCAGATGTTTTCTGTTTCTGCCGACGCAAATAACTTCAAAACCGCTTGAAGTCAGTTTTTTTGCGAGAGAAGCTCCTATCAGACCCGCCCCCACGATGCCTATTTTTTTTAGAGTGTTCGCTTTTTTCCGCATAGTAGATGATAGTAAAATAATCGCAAACCATCAAATAAAAGAGTTTTTCCATCTTCCATCTCCATTTCTTTATAAGGGGGAAATTGAGACGGGGGGTTTATGAAATTGTGCCGGTGTCCAACGCCTTTTTGACGAGCGGAATAAATTCCTGAAATTTGAAGGGCTTTATCATAAACGTGCAGGGTCCCTGCGGTTTCAGCATATGATGCATTTCTCTGTCTTTAACAGAAGCAGAATTGAATATCACCGGAATATTGGCTAATTTCTTTTCTTTGCGCAGTTCCCCGACAGCTCTGTAACCGCTCAAACCCGGCATAATAATGTCGCAAATAATTAAATCGGGCGGTGAGGCCTTCGCTTTGAGAATGAGTTCTTTGCCGGTTTCCGCCTCCGTAATTTCGCAGTCGCCCAACTCCTCAAGCATCGCTCTTATCACTTCCCTGATTACGGTATCGTCGTCAACAAGAAGAATTTTTTTCATCTGTATCCCCTTCTCTCAATCTCCCCCTTTCAAGGGGGGAGATTGAGAGGGGGGGGTATTTTCATTATCCTTTGTGTCCGTCGCCAGTGGGCATAACCATTTCATACTATGACTGCATCGATTTAAGGAACTGCTCGTTTGAAGAAGTTTTTTTTATTTTATCTATTATAAACTCCATCGCCTCTACATTATCAACTCTCGCGAGGATCTTTCTCAAAATCCACACTTTATTTAGAACTTCTTCGCTTAAAAGAAGTTCTTCTTTCCGGGTGCCGCTTTTCGTTATGTCAATCGTCGGGAAAATTCTTCTGTCCGTGAGTTCCCTGGAGAGATTGACTTCCATGTTGCCCGTGCCTTTGAATTCCTCAAATATGACTTCGTCCATCCGCGAGCCCGTGTCCACGAGCGCCGTCGCTATAATCGTAAGGCTGCCCTGTTCTTCCGTGGCGCGGGCGGCGCCGAAGAATTTTTTCGGCTTCTGGAGAGCGCTTGATTCAAGACCGCCGGACATCACTCTCCCCGATGAAGGGGTGAGAGCATTGTGGGCTCTCGCAAGACGCGTGAGAGAGTCAAGCAGAATAACGACATCTCTGCCCATCTCAACCATCCGCCGCGCCTTCTCCATCACCATATCCGCCACCTGTGCGTGCCTCTGCGGGGCCTCGTCAAAAGTGGACGCGACAACTTCGGCGTTAACATGTCTACGCATATCCGTGACTTCCTCAGGCCTTTCATCAATAAGAAGGCAAATTAGATATATTTCAGGATGATTTATGGTAATTGCCCGGGCGAGAGCCTGCAAGAGCATCGTCTTTCCCGTGCGGGGAGCTGCGACAATAAGACCCCTCTGGCCTTTCCCTATCGGAGTGAGAATGTCCATAACCCTCATAGATATAACGTTTCTTTCCGTTTCAAGGTTGATTTTTTTTGCCGGATGCATGGGCGTAAGTTTATCAAAATGAGGCCGTTTGAACGCTTCCTCCACCGTGAGGCCGTTTATGGAAGTGATGCTGTTCATCGCGTAATATTTTTCGTTGTTCACCGACGGATGCTTGCAGAAACCATTGAGAAGGTCGCCGTTCCTCAGGCGCAGTTTCTTAATAAGAACCGGGGCTATGTAAACATCGTCGTTTGACGGAAGATAGCTGTTTTCCTTCGCGCGCAGAAATCCGAATCCGTCCGGCAAAATTTCAAGATAACCTTCCTTTTCTTCCCTCGGAGGATACGCCGATGTTTCTTCGCCCTGCCGCTCTCCGTTATGGGAATTCGGACGCCACGCGGGCGCGGCAGGCGTCAAAGGAACTGCGGACGGCGCCTGAGGCGAAAGCGTCTCACTGACGGCTGGATGCACGTCCTCGGACGGTGCGGAATTGTTTTTAAGCACTTCGTCAATGAGTTCGTGTTTCTTCTTCTTCACCACATTTTTTATATTAAGAGAAGAAGCGATTTTCCTTATCTCCGGCAGTTTCATTTTACCGAGTTCTTCCATACTGTAAACTGACATTTTTCCTCCCTGTTTTCAATGGGGACGGTTCCTATTGATTGAACAATTTTACACAAAGTGGAGCCCCGCCCGCCTCAGGCGGACGGCTCCTCCACATTCTGCGGCTGGCGACACCCGCCGCAGAATATCCGCCTGAGGCGGATACCCGCTTCGTCCGCCTCTGGCGGATTGGGGGCGTTTCGCGAAGGCGGGTAAATAGGAACCGTCCCCATATACTGTACAATATTTCCAGCAGCTTTTTCGAAATTAAGATATTTTTTAAATCAGTATCAGTAGTGAAAGGTTATAAACAAACCGCATTTCTGTCAAGAGGCAAACAAAAATTACATTCTTTCAGGCGCGGAAATACCGAGGAGGTAAAGCCCTTTGCTTATTGTCTTCTTTATTCCGCCGATAAGAGTAAGCATCTGGCCTGAAAGTTTCCTGTCACTTACAATGACCCTGTTGCGGTCATAAAAGCCGTGAAAGGCGACGCAAAGATCCAGCAAATAAGTTATAATGTGATGCGGCGTCCTCTCCGAGGCCGAAAGTTTGATCGTGTCTCCAAATTCGCAGACCTTTTTCATAATAACGAGGGATTCACCGCCCAGCAAATCAACCGACCCAATTGCAGAGATTCCGGCTTCCTCGGCTTTTCTCAATATAGAACAAATTCTGGCGTGAGCATACTGAATATAGTAAACGGGATTTTCTTTGCTTTGTTTTTTCGCAAGTTCCAGGTCAAAATCAAGTTGTGCGGAGCCCTTCCTTGAAAGGAGAAAAAATCTCACGGCATCCGCTCCGACCTCGTTTATCACGTCCTTTGCGAGAAGAAAATTTCCGGCTCTTTTTGACATTTTCAAAATCTCATTGCCCCTCTTAATTCTGACAAGCTGGCAGAGTATGACTTCAAGTTTTTCAGGGCGATATCCGAGCGCGGCAACGGCGCTTTTAAGGCGCCCCACATAACCGTGATGGTCAGCCCCCCACACGTTTATGCACAAGGACGCTTTTTTGAATTTCTCGTTGTGATAGGCAATGTCGGAGAGAAAATATGTCGGGTCTCCGTCGGAGCGTATAAGGACTCTGTCTTTGTCGTCCACATCCGCAACTTTGAGCCACACCGCTTTGTCTTTTTCAAACACGGCATCCTTTTTTTTCAGTTTCTCCATCACCTCTGAAACGGCCTCGTCGTAAAGAGACGTTTCATAAAAAAAACTGTCAAATTCTATGTTTAATTTTTTAAGGTCTTCTTTTATTTCGTCAAGCGTTTTAGAAACGGCCTTTTTTTCTATTTCATCTTCCGTGTCGCCGGCTTTTATTTCAGAGGCGAGGCGGCTTATGAATTCGCCCGAATATCCGCCTTCGGGGGCTTCTCTGCCGTCTTTGGCGGCGATAACCGATTGAGCGAGAAGGTCTATCTGCTTTCCGCGGTCGTTTACGTAAAACTGCGTAAAAACATCATACCCGAGGTATCTCAAAATCCTCGCAAGGCTGTCGCCGATAACGCCGCCGCGTGCATGCCCTATATGCAGTAAGCCCGTCGGATTTGCCGAAACAAATTCAATAAGAATTTTCCCTTCCTGCTTTTTTAGAACGTTCTTTTCCCGGGAAAAAACCAATTCAACAAATTTCTCTTTCAGAAATGCTTCGGCGAGTTTCATATTGACGAAAGGCATGCGGATGGAAACACTTTCAAAATATCCCGAACTTTTAAGTTTTTCCGCAAGGCGTTCTGCAAGAATTTTTTTGTCCGGGCCCGGAAGTTTTACCGCCGCATTCGTCGCATAATCGCACTCTGTAAAATCCGGGGCGATGAGAACATCAAACGAAAGGCCCTCAACGCCGAAAGAGGAGCGAAGAATCCCTTCCACTACTTCCCTTATCTCTTCAATCATTTTTTATATCCTTACACAATCGTGATTTATATTCTATAATAAATTTTAATTATGCTCAATTGCAAAATTATTATAAACCCGACATCCGGCCAGGGCAAAGGGCTGTTTATGCCGTGGCTCATAAAGAGAGAGTTTGCCGTTCAGGATGACGACATCGTCCGCACAACGTGCCTTAAAGACGCGGAAGATAAAGCGCATTATTTCGCTTCAATAGGCGTAAACCCTATAATCGTCTGCGGAGGTGACGGCATACTCAATGCCGTTTTGAACGGCGTAATGAATGTTTCCGGAAACGTTGTCATAGGATACATACCGGCCGGAATGACAAACGTCGCCGCAAACGCCATAGGGATACCGCAGAATTTCAAACTTGCAATAAAAACCATCAAAAAGGGTTTTACACGCAAAATTGATGTCGGCAAAATTACAACCCCGTTCGAAAGCCGTTATTTTATTTCAATGGCGGATTTCGGTCTTATAGCCGACCTCGTGCGACTCGCGGAGGGAAACGCCGCCATAAAACGTCTTTTCGGGAAAATAGCCTATTATCTCATAGGTTTATACAAGTTCATTTATAAAAAAAGATTTTTCAGGGTCGTCCATAACGGCAAATATTTTGATAGTTTCAATTTAATATTTTCAAACGGAAAATTCTGGGGCGGAAAATTTTTCTGGAGTGAACACATATCAATTTCGGATGGTTCCCCCGATATTTTTGTTTTCGAAAATATGTCGTCCATAAAGCTTTTCAGAATTTTCATACTGTTGGTTATGCGCAAAAAAATAAGAGAGCCGGTGCATCTAAAAGGCGGTAAAATTGAAATTAGCGCCGATTATGAAGTGCCCTGGCAACTCGACGGGGAATTTATGGGCTGGACCTCAAAAGCCACTCTTGAAATCATTCCGAAAGCCGCAAAATTTATCTGCAAGAAAGAAAGGGGACGGTTCTAATTCTCGACTTTGATAGTTGAAGAGCACTTAAAAACAGGTTCTCGACGATAAAAAGTTCAAAAAGCCTTTTTCTGGCTAAAATGCAGTGATACGAATATCAGATAATTCCTTGACAAAACCGGACTGGCTATTGTCTAATAGCAGAGGCGAGGAGGTGTTGATATGTTTTTGAGAACAATGCAATTCAAAAATAAAGACGGTTCAACGAGAGAATACCTGCAGATTATCAAGAGTTATCGTCAGGGAAAAAGAACCCGTCAGAATGGCCGGCGTTCAGATTCCGCAGAGAGTTCAAGAAATGTCCTGAAATGCTTACTCAAGAGTTAAAATGTGTAGTGTAACGTCTCTTTATTTTTCATCTTTATCGTCGGAGACCCCTTTTTCAACTGTCAAAGTCGAGTATTATTGCAGGACTCCATTTTGTCAGCTTCCCTTTCCCTAAATTCTTGTCGCCAATTCAATTCGCCGTCTTTATTCGGATGCGTTGCACAGCAACGCTCTTTTTCATTTGTTCGAGGGGGGATTCTTATTAAAAAGAATTTCTGCTTTTTCCCAGTTCGGGGAAAAAGCATTCATCATGCTTTTGAATAGTTTCCCGTGGTTTGGTATTTTAAGATGCAGTAATTCGTGTATTATTACATAGTCCTGAAATTTTCTGGATTTATCTAATAAATCAGAGCTAAAACTTATCCATCCCGATGTTGAGCAGGAAGCCCATTTGTTTCTCATCTCTTGAACGCGAATCTGTTTTGGAATAACTTTTATTTCCTGCGCCCACTTATTGATTAGTGTTTTAAGCTCTGCTTTTGTTTTTGTCTTACTTTTTCTCATTGATTTTTAAAAGCCTTCCAACTATGGAAAACATTTTCCCTTTTCCGGTTACGGGCAGCAAAATACGGTATAATTCTGCTTTCATCTGCCGCATTTCTTCAATGTTAAAATTATAATTCGGGAATCGAAGAAAGATGGAATTAATCAAATACGCAAGAGATTCAGGATTTTCAATTTCCGCATGTTTAAGCACCCAGAAAATGGTGAATGTATTAGCATCCATGCCTTTTTCTGCCTGCTCTTTTTTTGATTCAACAATATCCTGTATAAGTTTTTCAATTGATTTCAGAGATTCTTTTGTCGAGCATTGCCTGTCATCATAATTTTCTCTTATGGTTTCAGCCCGTTCACCTATAGGAATTAAATAGGGAGAGTCGCCGGATTCTTCATCTACAGTTTTTCTTATCCTATTAATAAGGTTAATTATTTTGGTGTTGTCCGATGAATGATCTTCCTTTATGGCTTTTAACGTATTATGGTCAATCTTTACTTCATTCATTGTATCTTTAAGGCCAGATACTGAGACATTACCGCGGACAAGCATTGATGTTTTTCTGGCAATATCATCATAAAATAATGGTTTATTCCGGTAAGCATTTTTTATAATTCTATAAAGCAAAGCCAGCCGGTTAAAAGAAGCAATATAATCCCTTAAATCAGGAGAAGGGGAAAGTATTTCATAAAGAGTTTCCGCCTCTTTATATAATTTATAGAATTTTTCGCGTTTATTTTTATCTGAAAAAGCGTCAATTGCTTTCTCAATTGTTTTATCATCAATTTTGCCTTTTAACAGTTCAAGATGAGGTTTTGCGTTTTCGGTTATGAGTTTTTTGAAACGATCAAAAAGCAGGGAAAGGTTTTCAATAACTCCGTTAACAACATCAGAATCGAAAGCCAGCGCTTTTTCAAGTTTTTCAAATATGCCGACAAAATCAACAACAAGCCCGCAGGATTTCCTGTTATTATCATCAATTTCATAAGGCCGGTTAACTCTGGCAATTGCCTGTAAAAGCACGTGATCGCGCATGGGTTTATCAAGATACATACTGTAAAGGATAGGGGCATCAAATCCTGTAAGCAGTTTATCTGTAACTATCAGTATCTTAGGCATCAAACCTGGTTTAACAAAAGTTTTCCGGGTCTGTTTCTCTTTTTCTTCAGAAACCTGATGTTTATATACAAGGGGATACCTGACGCTGTCATGCTGTGAAGCCGTATATATGGGAACGGAATATTCTGCTGGCAATATTTTATCAAGGGCTTCTTTATATAAAGCGCAGGCTTCCCGGTCAACTGCTACAAGAAATGCCTTGTATCCCATCGGTTCGACATTCTCTTTAAAGTGTCTGGCGACAAAT
>PEXM01000058.1 GCA_002779055.1 Elusimicrobia bacterium CG08_land_8_20_14_0_20_44_26 | reverse complement strand
TTCCCAACCGCAAGCTTCACGCATTCCTCTATTCCCACGGCATAAGAAAATGCCGCAAACACAACCATTAAAACAAACGTAAAAATAATAACCACATATTCTCTCTTCACTCTTCCCTCTTTTCTTTTTACTTTTTTACTTTATTACTTTATTACTTTTTTACTTTCACTCTTCTTATCTCCCCGTAGCAGCCCGTATATGATAACACCCCAGGACAAAAGAAACATAAACGGCGCAATTTTACCTGCGAAATTTGCGGCCATAGCGTTCGCTTTTGAAAGCACAAAAAAAGAGACGCCGAGAAGCGCGACGCCCGATATAAAATAAATTCCGAAAAATTTTTCCTCCGTTTTATTTTTTTTACTCTTCAAGCGCTTCATAAGCCATTCTCAACTGCTGCTCGAATTTGAGCGGTGAAGGAGACGACGGCGTCGCCAATTGTTTTAAAACGCCTTCCGGCTCCAAAAGAGGAATAACTTCCAACGAAAAACACTCCGAATACGCCTTCAAATCCGTTAATTTCAAATCGGACATCTTTCTTTTCAGAGTTTCGTTATCTCTCGCAATCCTGCCGATTATTTCGTGGGCGTTCCTGAAAGGGACGCCTTTCGTTGCGAGAAATTCAGCCATCGCCTGAGCGCAGATTTCGCCGTTTGATATGGATTCCTTTAACCTCTGTTCATTAAACTCCACAGCGGAAAATACCGACGGAAATATCTCAAGGATTTCGGTCATCTGGTCTATGGAATCAAAAAGCGGGGGCTTGTCTTCCTGCAGGTCGCGGTTATATCCCGAAGGAAGCCCTTTAAGCAGATTCATTATAGCGTTGAGATTTCCGATAATCCGTCCCGTTTTACCTCTCACAAGTTCAAAGGCATCGGGATTCCTCTTCTGCGGCATCAGAGAGGAACCCGTGGAATACTCTTCGGGCAGTTTTATGTATCCGAAATAAGGCGTGGAAAAAAGTATCATATCCTCGCAAATTCCCGAAAGGTGTATTTGTATGATGCAGGACGCCTCAAGAAAAAGAAGAACAAAATCGCGGGTTGATGCGGCATCAATGGAATTTTCCGCGCAAGCGCCGAAGAGAAGTTCGTTCATAAGAAACTCAGTATCCAAAGGCAAAGTGGAACCTCCTGCGGCTCCCGCTCCGAGAGGCATAACGTTTACGCGTTCCCTCGTGAATTTCAGAAATTTTTTGTCTCTTTCAAATCTCCAGAAATAAGACATTATCAGATGCCCCGCGGTCACAGGGGTTGCGGGCTGAAGATGCGTGAAAGAGGGCATCACCGTCCGCGCATATCTTGTGGCGGATGCGAGAAACCTTCTCTGAAGGCCTTTTATTTCGCCGAGTATGTAATCAATCCTGTCGCGCAGATAAAGCCGCACATCGGTTGAGACGAGTTCGTTGCGGGACCTGCCCGCAGGAAGTTTTTTTGCCGCAGACCCGGCATATGTAAAAAGTCTGTCCTCTATAAGAGTGTGAATATCTTCAAAAGCCCCGTCGGACGCCAGCCGCCCTTTCTCAAAATCCGCGCTCACATCGTTAAGAGCTGTCAGAATCTTTTTCAATTCACCATCCGTCAGAATTTCTATTCTGTTGAGCATTTTCGCCCAGGCGCGGTTGACTTCTATATCATAGGGGGCGAGACGGAAATCGAATTTCAGAGAACTTTCAAAATTCAGAAATTTTCCCGAAGTATCCTTCCCGAATCTGCTTCCCCAGAGTTTCATTTCCTTTTGGCTATGTCGAGCGAGGACAATTTGATGAAACCTTCCGCCAGATTCCTGTCAAATTTATCGCCTTTCGCGTAAGTCGCCATGGGTCTACTGTATAAAGAGTGAAATGATTTTCTCGCGATTATTTCATAACTGTAAGGATGAAGGAGCATTATAACTTCTCCGGTCACGTTCGTCTGAGTCGTCTCCACAAATGCGCTCAGCGCTTTCCTCAGAGGAGAAAACCACCTGCCGTTATAAATTGCGCAAGAAAAGTCCTTGGCGACTTTCTCTTTGTAGTGAAGGGTTTCCCTGTCAAGCACCATTCTTTCAAGGTCAAAGTGGGCTCCTGAAAGAATCTCCGCGGCGGGGGCTTCGTAAATTTCTCTTGATTTAATTCCGACCACTCTGCTTTCTATGATGTCGGTCCTCCCTATCCTGTAGGATGAGCCGATGCGGTTAAGTTTTTCAACCAAACTTACGGGAGTCATCTTCTTGTCATTGACCGCAAACGGCACTCCTCTTCTAAAAGATATTTTTATTTTTGTTTCCTTTTTATTGATTCTTCCCCCCGTCCACTGCCAGGAGCCGTCGGGAGGTGGAAGCGAGGCGTCCTCCAGACGTCCGCATTCTATGGCGACGCCCCAAATATTCTCGTCTATGGAATATGTTTTTGAAGCGAGAGATACGGGTATTTTGTTTTTTCTCGCGTATTCCACTTCATCCTCTCTGGTCTTAAAATTCCAGAACCTGAGAGGCGCTATCACTTCTAATTTTGAAGACAGGGAATAAATTCCGGTTTCAAACCTCACCTGGTCGTTGCCCTTGCCCGTCGAGCCGTGCGCGATAGAATCAACCCCTAATTTTTCCGCCACGTTCACAAGATGTTTTGCTATCAGCGGCCGTCCGAGTGCGGTCGCCATAAAATATTCGCCTTCATAAACGGCATCCGCCTGAAGAGAAGGGAAAACATATTCCCGCAAAAACTCTTCTCTGAGGTCTTCCACAATAACTTTCTTCGCGCCGGTTTTGAGACCCTTTCTGATGAGGACCTTCCTGCGCTCGTCCGACAGACCCGAGATGTCCGCGCAGTAGGCATAGACCTCGGCGCCGTATTCCGCCTTAAGCCAGTGAAGCATGCATGATGTGTCCAGCCCCCCCGAATAAGCCACGAGAATTTTTTTCAATTTTCTTTTCCGTTCTTTATTCATATCTTTCCCCGCTTTAACCCCTACCGTCCCTCGGACTTCTTCCGCCGTAGGCGGAGGAGAGTCATCAGTGCATAGTATACAATAATCGGCGTTTTTTTGCACTAGTACACCGTAACAGAAGTTCATGATATGTAGTTGCTCAATTTATTGAGCGCTTCTGTTAGCAAGCCTGATAAATCAGACAACCACAATAGCGCGCAAATTTATGTTATGGAGCACTAGGTTTCCTTTAATTTTTTAATATAAAAAAAGAAAGTATCCACAGAGGGCATTAAGAGAAAAAAGGGAGAAAACAAACTGTTCCCTTTTTTTCTGAATGAGTTTAATTTTTCGCAGGAGAAGTTAGATGTTTTTCTTTTTTGTCAGAAAGGTAAACTAACAAAGTGAGAACAGCAGCAAATAAAACTAAAAGAATTGAAAAAATCACAAATGGATGCATTTATTTACCTCCTTTGTCATCCTTTGTCATCGGTTTTGGATGATATAAACAAAGCAAAAATATTTAACATGATAAAAACAAATAGCGAGGTCAAGAATAATAACAGATTAAATTTATTAGAGATAATCTGCCCTAATATAACAATGGCTAAAACATATTCAGCGCTTTTAACAAAAATATCAATTAACAGATTTTTTTCTTTATCTCTGAATTTCATAACTAAAAGCAAAATACCAAAACCAATAAAATTTGTCAAGGCACTCGATGCCGGACCGAGACGGAGTTTTTCGTCCGCAATCAACGGATGTTGATTATCTCCGTCATATCCACGCTCACGGAACCGATAAGGACTTTTGAACTCATCCTGACGGGTATTTTTTTCTCGTCGTCCGTAAGCCAGACCCAAATTCTTCCCTTCGCTTTGAAAATGCCCTCTTCCCGCATTTTCGGTTCCACGAGAATCGTGTCGTATTTTTTGTCCCCGACCTCTATTGTTTCGCGCTTTATAACGTCCACAACAAGCGGCCAGAGTTTTTTTTTCGTGTAAACGTCCATCATGACGGTCGTCCCGGGAGTGAGTTTTTTGAGACGAACATAGTGCAGAGCGCTTAAAACGTCAAGGGCGTTCCGGGTAACCTTCCATTTATCTTCTCCGAGACGGGCGGTGTCGGTTGCGGTGTCTATTATGATTTCCGTATCCGAGGATTTTTTCCCTTCCCTGAGATGCTTCGCGAATTTGAGAGACCGCTCAAACCGCGTGTCCCATAAAGATTCAACGCTGTCCCTGACTTTGTAAAACGAATCAAAAAATTTATACGATTCCGCAGTAGAGTAAACTCTCAGGGTTGAGGAGGAAACCCGTTGGATACCGAGCATCGCGCGGCCCACGCTTATAAAAGACCAGTGAACGTTATAAACAATCTCTTCTTTCGCGCCGAACATAGAATAATCATTGCTGGCGGCGAGGATTGATATATTAGGGACGGTTCCTAATATGATAAATTTAATAAACTTGTTCAATTTTTTCCATCAATTACTTTCCTTAAACACAATCAGAAACCGCCGCAATTCACTCTGTATATTTGACGGAGCGTTTCGCACAAAAGTTACGGCGCTGAATTTTTTGTTATTTGCGCTCGAGCGAAAACTTTTGGCTTATATCGTCGGTGAAAGACCCCGCTTCAAGAGGACTTATCTCTCCCTTTTCTATTTTTGTTATTCTGTCGGAAATATATTTTTCAAAATCTTCGTTGGTAAAAAAATCAAAAACACGCCACTCTTTAACGGTTTTTTTAATGCCGAGCGTCAGAATTTTTATGAGGCGCGCCGACACTCTCCGCGACGCTTGCGGTTGAAGCACAACCGAACAGAA
>PEXM01000079.1 GCA_002779055.1 Elusimicrobia bacterium CG08_land_8_20_14_0_20_44_26 | reverse complement strand
AAAATGTTATCTCAATATGCTGTGGAGGGAAAGACGACCGCCGACCTCGCAAAATTAGCGGATAATTTTATATATGTCAATAGCGTTGAATCTGCTTTTAAGGCAGAGGGTTTCCCTGCGAGCATTTGCACTTCCCCAAACGACGAAGTCGTCCACGGAATACCAGGCGCATATGTTCTCAAGAACGGCGACATACTGGGAATAGACATCGGTATTATTCTTGACGGTTTTTATTCGGATATGGCTTTTACGGTCGGGATAGGCAGTATTTCATCCGTTGCGCAGAACCTTTTGGATGTTACGAAGGAATCACTTTTCAAAGGCATAGATAAATTCAGACGGGGAATGCATCTTGGCGATATTTCAAATGCCATAAGCTCGTTTGTGGAAGCCAATTCTTTTTCGGTTGTGAGGCAGTTTACGGGTCACGGCATCGGGTTTGCTCTTCATGAAGAGCCTCAGATACTGAATTACGGGAGGAAAGGCACAGGCCCTGAACTTGAAAACGGCATGGTTTTCGCCCTTGAACCTATGGTGAATGAAGGAGCATGGGAAGTTAAAATAGACAAGAACGGCTGGACGGCAAGGACAGCCGACGGGAGATTGTCGGCTCATTACGAGCACACAGTTGCTCTTCTCAATGGGGAGCCGGAGATTCTGACAAATGATATTGGGAAATAAATGACTAAAGAAGAAAAAATAGAGATGATGGGTTCTGTAATAAAGGCGCTGGGAAATGCGACTTTTAGAATACAGCTTGACGAAGCGCATGAAATAACGGCGCACATTTCGGGTAAGATAAGAAAACATTACATACGTATTCTTCCCGGCGACAGAGTGAAGGTGGAACTTTCCCCTTACGATTTAACGAAAGGCAGAATTGTTTACAGAGAAGATGCGGGGAAAAGGAGCGTTTAATGAAAGTCAGATCTTCGGTAAAGCCGATATGCAAGAAATGCAAAATTGTAAAGCGTAAAGGCGTTGTAAGGGTTATATGCGAAAATCCCAAACACAAACAAAGGCAGGGATAAATTAGTGAAGAGTGAAGAGAGGGGGAATATAAATGGCGAGAATTTCCGGTGTTGAACTTCCGATTAATAAAAGATTGGAAATAGGTCTTACATATATTTATGGCATAGGCAGGTCTGTGGCTTTGAAGATAATAAAAGAGACGGGTCTTTCCCCCGGGAAGAAGATTAAAGAACTGACGGATGTGGAAGTCGCGAAAATACAGAAACTGATAAACGAGAACTATAAGGTGGAGGGAGACCTCCGCCGTCAGGTCCAGGGCAATATCAGGCATCTTATGGAAATCGGCTGCTACAGGGGTTTCAGACACCGCAAGGGCCTGCCTGTGAGAGGACAGAGGACAAGAACGAATGCGAGGACCAGAAAAGGGAAAAAGAAGACGGTAAAAGCCGCAAAGAAGGAAGCACCGAAGAAGGATAAATAAAGGGAATTAGAAAGGAGTGATATAAAAATGGCTAAAGCACAGTCAAAAAAGAAAAGGGTCCAGACACGCGAAGGTAAAGTTTATGTTTCAACGAGTTACAATAATACGATTGTAACCATAACCGATATGAAAGGAAATGCCATTGTTTCCTCATCAGCCGGAGCCAACGGATTTAGTGGAACACGGAAAGGCACTTCCTATGCCGCCGGCGTCGTGGCGCTTAACGCTTCAAAAAAAGCCCGTGATATGGGCCTTGAAGCTGTGGAAGTGCTCGTAAAAGGACCGGGCTCGGGGAGAGAATCGGCCGTGAGGTCGGTTGCGGCCGCGGGTCTCAGGATTGTTTCCGTAAAAGACATAACGCCGATACCGCACAATGGCTGTAGACCCAGAAAAAGAAGAAGAGTGTGAGAAAAATGGGGACGGTCGGGAGGATATAAAATGGCAAGATATACGGGTCCGAAGTGCAAACTTTGCGAGAAATATGAGGAAAGGCTTTATTTGAAAGGAGACCGCTGTTATTCCGATAAATGTCCTATGTCCAAGACGTCGGCGAGAAAGAGTTTCAGGAAGCAGAAGTCGGAGTATGCCAAACACCTTTCCGAAAAGCAGAAACTCAGAATCTTATTCGGTATCGGCGAAAGACAGATGAAGAAAATATTCAAAACCGTTTCAAGAAAAAAGGGGCTGAAAGGCCAGAATTTTTTGAAGGCGCTGTGCATGAGAATGGACAATGTCGTCTACAGGCTTGGTTTTGCTTCAAGCCTTCAGCAGGCCCGTCAGCTTGTGGGTCACGGATTTGTTCTGGCAAACGGCAGGGTTTGCGATATTTCTTCAAGAGAACTCAAAATCGGCGAAGCGGTCGCTCTTTCGGAAAGCGGGAAAAAACTTGAAGCGGTGAAAAAATCCCTGGAACACACCGATGTCAGAGTCATTCCGGAATGGCTCAAAATGGAAAAAGAGAAGTTCGCCGGGGAAATAGCGAGAGAATTGAATTCCGAAGATTTAGAGCAATTGGGCGTGGATCAGCGTCTCATAGTAGAATTTTATTCAAGATAGCCCGACGGGATAGTGTCAAAAATAAAATGAAAGATGAAAAAAATGAAAGATGAAAAGATGACGGCCGGTGGTTTAGGCAGATTGATTATATCGGGAGGTTTGTGATGCAGGAATTTATCATTCCGGAAGGATTTGTTAAGGACGAATCCGGCGCAAGCGATGTGTTTGCAAGGTTCAGTATAGCGCCTTTTGAAAAAGGTTTCGGTTATACATTCGGAAATTCATTGAGGAGGATTCTTCTTTCATCTATTCCTGGTTGTGCGGTAAGCGGGATAAAGATGGAAGGCGCTATGCACGAGTTTTCGTCCATATTTGCCGTTAAAGAGGATGTGGTGGAAATTGTCCTTAATTTTAAAAAGCTCTGTTTTGGAATGACGGGCGATGAACGAATGATTCTTACGCTTATGACTTCCAAAAAAGGGCCGGTGTGCGGCAAAGATGTAAAACTTCCGACAGGCGTTACGCTGGCCAATCCCGACCAGTATCTTTTTACATTGGACAAACCGAAAAAAATGCGCGTGGACATCGAAGTGACAAAAGGCATAGGTTATGTTGCGGTAGAAAACCGAGCAGACCCCGTGGATGTTGGCTTTATAGCGATAGATGCGGACTATTCCCCTGTTAAGAAAGTATCTTACCATGTTGAAAATACACGGGTTAAAAGAATTACGAATTATGATAAACTCATTATTGAAATAACGACCGACGGCACGGTCTTGCCCGAAGATGCTTTAAAAAAAAGCGCAGAAATTTTGAAGAAATGCGCCGAGGTATTTGTAAGGCCCGCGGAGGATAAAGAAAAAGAAACAGGAGATGGCATCGCCCGGGTGAAGAGCACAGAAATTATGGATCAGTCCATTGAGGTTTTAGGAATTCCCACGAGGATTTTAAACAGCCTCAGAAGCAAGAAAATAGCGACGCTCGCCGACCTTACCAAGTTTAATGAGGCGGAATTAGGGACTTTTCCGAATTTCGGCCCGAAATCTTTAATTGAGCTTAAAAAAGCGCTTAAGACTTTTTCAAAAAAGGAAGGAGTGGAGGTGCATCTCTTATGAGAAAAATGAAAAAAAACACGGCGCAGAGAATGAGCATGCTCCGGAGTATGACGACGGACATAATTATGCACGGCCAGGTTGTTACGACTATGGCAAAGGCAAAGGATTTGAAATCCTTCGTTGAAAAAATAATTACGCGCGCCGCACGGTCCGGCGGCATCGCTTCCCGCCGGCTGGTTTCTAAGGAAATTTCTTCCAAAGAAGCGGTCGGCACGCTTTTTAGGGATATAGGTCCGAAATACAGCGCCCGTCCCGGCGGATACACGAGAATAATAAAACTTGGGCGTCGCCGCGGCGACGGCGCCGAAACCTGCAGAATAGAACTTGTATAAAAACATGTGGTAAAAATGACAGATTAAAGATGTTGAATCCGCCTTCGGCGGGACAGATTAAAGATGGAGGTGTAATGTCTAAACTTTCGAAATTTTTTACAAATCTTTTTGTAAATGATATAGGAATGGACCTCGGAACATCCAATACTCTTGTTTATGTAAAAGGTAAAGGAATTGTTCTACAAGAGCCTTCGGTCGTCGCCATTGATTTGAACACGTCCAAAGTTATAGCGGTGGGAGTGGAAGCGAAGAGAATGCTCGGCAGAACTCCCACGAGCATTGTTGCGCAGAGGCCGCTTAAAAACGGCGTCATAGCCGATTTTGACGCTACCGAAAAAATGATAAGCAGATTTATTAAAAAAGCCAGAACTTCATTCAGTTTTTTAAGGCCGAGGATTGTTATCGGGGCTCCTTCGGGAATAACGCAGGTTGAAAGACGCGCTGTCAAGGAAGCGGCGGAAGGCGCGGGAGCGCGTGAGGTCCATATCATAGAAGAACCTAAAGCCGCCGCAATAGGCTGCGACATGCAAATTGCCGAGCCCTCGGGCAGGATGATTGTGGATATCGGCGGCGGAACAACTGAAATGGCGGTCATTTCTCTCGGCGAGATGGTTATTTCTCGTTCTATCAGAGTCGCCGGCGACGCAATGGATGAGGCAATTGAGGATTTTTTCAAGAAAAAGCATAATCTACTTATCGGCGAAGGCACTTCGGAACAGACAAAAATAAACATAGGTTCGGCTTTTCCTCTGGAAGAAGAGTTGAAAATGGAAGTAAAAGGGCGGGACCAGGTTTCGGGTCTTCCCAAAACAATTGAGGTCTCATCTCAAAGTATCCGTCAGGCGCTGTCACTGCCGGTTAAACAAATTATTGATACGATAAAACTTTGTCTTGAAGAAACACCCGCCGAACTTTCAAGCGACCTTGTAGAAAACGGCATTGTTCTCGCAGGGGGAGGTTCTCTTTTGAAAGGGCTTACAAATCTCATACAGCAGGAAACCTATTTGTCGGTGAGGACAGCGCCTGACCCGCTTGTGTGCGTTGTACTCGGAGCGGGGAAATATCTGGAAACGCTGGAGGAGATAAAGCGGGCGCAGAAGGAATATGCATGATGGTCTCTTACAGAAGCTTATTTTTTTCTTTTATCTTTCCGTATCGGCTTTTCTCTCATTCCTGATACCTTCGGGGAAGACCCTTCGTTTTAAGTATTTCATAAAATATCTTTACTACACTCCCTATGAAAAAAGCGCGAGCGCTTTTATAAATCTTACGGAATTGCCGGGCAGGTTTTTAAGCATTGCGAAACTTGACAGGTGCCTTAATGAAAGTCGCAGGGAAGCACTTGAAAAGGATTTTAAAATTAAGATGCTTGAGGAAGAAATACTCCGCCGCCAGAGCTTCGATTCCTTTATTCTTGACCCCTTTTACCTTGAAAATAAACCGGTGTCCACGGTTGTTTACGGGGAACTCGGAGAAAATTCGAGCGTGCTCCTTTTAAAAAATAGAGGTTTTAAGCAAGGGGCGGCTGTGGTCTCGCGCGAAGGCGATTTCTGGGTTCTTATAGGCAGTATAAAAAATGTGCTCAGTGAGGATATAGCGGTTTGCGCTCTTACAACCAACAGGGCGTCCCGCGTTTCCGTATCTGGTGCTCCCCTGGCAGCGGGCGGCGAATTCTGGGCTGTGATGACCGGCAAATCGGACGGCGAGGGAATGCTTGATTTTATATGGCCATCAAGAAATATAAGGATAGAAAAGGGTCAGGAACTTCTTACATCCGGCTGGGACGGAAGATTTCCTCCCGGGCTTCTTTGCGGAAAAGTCAGAAAAATTACGCAAAACAGAGCAGGCGAGAAATTTGTCAGGGTCAAAGTAGCCTACAACGCAAATTCTCTTAAACACATTTTTGTTTTGAAGCAACCGAAAAAATGAATTTGCTGCACACGATTATTTTTATTGTTTTTGTCCCGTTTGTGCAGATTTTTTTTATTGATTCATCTTTTCCCGCCGGCAGTTTTATAAAAGCTCCGTCGCTCGTTATTGCAAGCGTCATTCTTTTTGCAATTAAAAAAGATTATTTTTACTCTTACACATACGCTTTTCTTGCGGGCATAATATCTTCCGTTATCTACGGTCTACCTGCGGGCGCTTCCGCCTGCTCGTATCTTTTAATTATATTTTTTGTGCGAAAATTGTCCGGAAATTTTGATATATCCGGATACGCCGGCAGGTTTGCGCTCGGCGCTGCTGCGGCGATTTTTAATTATTTTTATCTAATGTTACTTTCTGCATTTTTGGAAGTGCCGCGAAGCACTTTTCCCGCCGCTTCCTTCGGCGCTCTTTTTACGGGAGTTCTGACCGTTCTTGTTTTTTCGGTATTTTTTAAAAAGCATAAACCCGTCATATAAAAAAATATGTGGTATAAAGACAGGGGCTGGGATTTATTCATTAAATACATAAAATTTGCGCGGTTTATTCTCATTCTTTCTTTTACACTGATTTTATCAAGGGTTTTTCAAATACAGGTTTTCAAGGGCTACAGGTTTTCGAAAAAGTCCCAGGAAAATTATCTTAAAAAATTTATCATCGCACCCAAAAGGGGAAATATGGTTTCTTCGGACGGTGAAATTCTCGCCACAACTTATGTTTCATACAATCTGGTTTCGCAGAGCCCTCCGACGGATTCAATTTTGGAAGAGTTGAGTTCTATAACAGGAGTGCCTGTAAAAAAAATGAAACAGAATATTTGTGAGGCCCAGAGAAAAAAAGAAATACTCGTGACGCTGGCAAATGACTTAAAAGGGAGGCCTCTCATAGCTGTGGCTTCAAGAATAGATGAATATCCGGATTTGCGAATTATAAAAGCGCCGAAAAGATTTTATCCTTACGAAAAAATATTTAGTCACGTGACCGGTTATCTTGGCGAACCGACGAAGAGCGAAATAAGCGAGATGCCCTATTCTTATACGGGCTCTCTTCATGGTCAATCAGGTATCGAAAAAACGTATGACAAATATCTTTTTGGTAAGGCCGGAGGCGAAATTGTTGAAGTGACGGCCTCAGGAAACATTGTGGAAGTAAAAGGAAGCGTTCCACCCTCTTCCGGAGATGAAGTGCGTCTGACGGTTGATTCAAGGTTGCAGCGCGCGGCGTTTGAGGCCTTTAACGGCCGCCCGGGAGCCGCTATTGCGCTTAATCCTAAGACGGGCGCGATACGATTATTGGTAAGTTCTCCCGGCTTTAAACCGTCGGTGTTCGTGGACAGGTCTGAGGAAGTTGCGCGCCTTATGACAGCGCCTGAAATTCCGCTTGTCAACAGAGCGATTCAGATGAAGTATCCGCCGGGCTCCGCTTTTAAAATCATTACCTCCGCCGCTGCGCTTTCCGAGGGTTGTATAAAAACGGATACTCAATTTGAATGCGACGGAATTTTTGAATACGCCGACAGGGAATTCAAATGCTGGAAGGAAGAAGGACACGGCATAATGGATTTTATGCAGGGTTTCGCCAATTCCTGCAATATATATTTTTATAATGTGGGTCTCAAAACAGGGGGGGAAAATCTTTCAAAATACGCGAAAATGATGGGTCTTGATCTTAATGTGTTTGAGGATATTTCGGGGGAGTTAGAATCCACTATTCCGGGCCCTGCATGGAAGAAAAAAAAGTTAAAAAGAGGGTGGTGGAACGGCGATTCCATAAATATGGCGATAGGGCAGGGTTTCCTGTGGGTCACGCCTATGCAAATGGCTCTTGTCGTGAGCGGTCTCGCCACAAGAGGCGTAATTTATAAACCATACATCGTGGAAAAAGTCATTAGCGCGGAAAATGACATTGAATATGCTTCAAAACCTGAAATTGCAAGAGAATATAAACTCTCCGATAGAACCTTTGAACTTCTTAAAAAAGCAATGAGAAAAACCGTTCTTGAGGGCACCGGCAGGATTCTTGATATTAAGGACTATGAAATTTACGGAAAGACAGGCACCGCTCAGAATCCTAATGGGGAAGACCACGGCTGGTTTGTCTCCTACGGCGGCGGCGCATTGAGCGATTTCTGCCTTGTCGTCGTCGTCGAGCACGGCGGTATGGGGTCGGTAAGCGCAGGACCCATAGCGAGAATCGTCTGGGATGAATACATAAAAATAAAAGCGGACGCGGGGCAGGAAAAAGTGAATGAGAAAAATTGATTTTACGATACTGATTCCCGCCATCTTTCTGGTTGTGATGGGCACCAGCCAGATAATATCATACACTTCGGGAAGAATGCTTCTCGCTCATTTTGCGGCTCTCGGAGGCGGTTTTGCGGGTATGTTCATATTCTCCCTGACCAAATATAAGGTCTTCATAAGATTCAGGGCAATAACGCTGTATGTTTTGGGAATACTGCTTCTTCTTGCGGTTCTCTCATTCGGCAGGACCGTTCGCGGCAGTTGCTCGTGGCTCAATATAGGAATTGTCGTTTTTCAACCGTCGGAGTTGGTGAAGTTCACGACAATTATATTTCTCACGTATTATTTCAGCAGGAACTACATAGATAGGGGGTCACCCAGAACCGTTTTCTTTACGGTTTTATTTGGAGCGCTGCCTCTTGCTCTTGTCTTGAAACAGCCGGATGTCGGGACGGCTATGGTTTTTCTTTTTATAATTTTTGTGTTTCTTTATTTCAGCCAGAATATAAATTTTTTAATGTTTCTTGTCATTTCCGGAGGAATTGTTTTAATTGAAATAATTTATTTTTGTCTGTATCCCGCGGGGACCTGGAGTTTGTATCTTGCAGGAGCGGCTTTTTTCGCGGTTCTTTATCTCCTGATGAGGTTTCTGTTGAGAATAAAAAAAGCTCATGTGCTCGTCCTCTCTCTCGGAAGTTTATTTGTTTTGAGCTTACTATTTTCTTGGAAGGTGACTTCAATGCTCAAGCCCTATCAGAAAAACAGGATTCTCAACTTTATAAAACCGAGCAGAGACACTCTTAATTCGGGGTATCATCTTTCTCAAAGTCTCATAACAATCGGTTCGGGCAAGTTGACAGGGAAGGGCTACCGCATGGGTAGTCAGGCGCGGCTCGGTTTTCTACCAGGTAAATACACGGATTTTATTTTCGCAAGCATTGCGGAGGAATTCGGATTTTTGGGAGTTCTGCTGATTCTTATTTCTTATTTTGTTCTTTATCTGAGAATTATTAAAATTTCAATGCTTGCCATTGACCAGCAGGGCACATTCCTCACCCTCGCTATTTTCGCCATTTTATTTTTTCAGACGGTTTTAAATATAGGGATGACTCTCGGAATAATGCCCATAACGGGGCTCCCTCTTCCTTTTGTTTCATACGGAGGCACGGCTCTGGTGGTTTATCTTTCAATGTTGGGAATTGTAATGAATGTGGGCGCTACGGCGGAAGGTTGGTGATGAAAGATGTTGAATCCGCATCCGCCAGAGGCGGACACCTTCGACCTCAAGCGGACGAAATCCGCCCCAGGCGGGACAGATGAAAGATGGGGGACGGTGGATGAAATTTGACCGACTGCTGAAATTCAGAAGGCCCGCCCAGTATATGGGCGGAGAGTTTCTTTCGGTAAAAAAGGTCTGGTCAAAAACGGTAAAAAAATTTTTGCTGGTCAGTCCTTTCACCTATGAAATGAGTGCGTCTTCTCTCGGCGGCAGGATAATTTATCACATCATAAATTCAAAAAACGACTGTCTCTGCGAAAGAACTTTTATGCCGGAAGAAGATTTCAAGGCGCACCTTTTGAAAAATGATTTGGCTCTTTTTTCTCTCGAAAGCCGCCGGGCCGCCTTCGATTTCGATGTTGTCGGGATAATGCTCTCATCGCGCAATTCTTTTCTTGAATTAAACGATTTATTCAAACTTCTTAAAATACCTATGAAAAACAGAGGCAAAAATTGCCCCGCGGTTATTGCCGGTGGGCCTTCTGTAAGCAATTTTGCGCCCATTGAGAATTTTTTTGACGCTTTTCTCGTAGGCGACGCCGAAGAATCTCTCCCGCGCGCTTTGGACTTCTATGAAAAAGGCAGAAAAGAAATATTTTTAGAAAAAATTGCGAAGATTGACGGCTTTTTTGTGCCGGGTGTAAGTGAAAGCGTGACGAAAGCCGTCTGTCGCCTTGATTCGGCGGATTATCCCCGCGCGCCCGCGATACCGAACATCAGGACACTGATGAACCGTCTGGATATAGAAGTGATGAGGGGCTGCCCGAATAACTGCGCTTTCTGCGAAGCAAAAAGATTTTATTCGCCTTTGCGGATAAGACCGGCGGATGAAGTAAAAGAGATAATATTTTCGTCTCTGAAAAAAACGGGTTACGACGGGATTTCTCTTTCATCGCTCAGCGTTTCCCAGTATCCACACCTTACTGATGTTATTGACGGAATAATTCCGTTTTTGAGAAGGAAGGGCACATCCCTCCATGTGCCGTCGTTGAGGCCTGACCGAAGGTCTGTGGAATGCGTTATGAAAATTCTTGAGTTGAACCAGCCGAATCTTACTTTCGCACCTGAGTCCTTCTCGCCGCGCCTGCAAGAGGCAATAAATAAAAAAACTTCATTTGAAGAGTTTTACGGAATTCTCACGGATTTTAAAAAAGCGGGTTTTAGAGACGTAAAGATTTATCTGATGCTGGGTCTGCCCGGCGAGACGGATGAAGATGTAAAAGAGACGCTAAAAGCTGTGAAATTGTTCAGAAAGTCGCAACTTAAAATCACTCTGGCGGTGTCTTTTTTTGTGCCCGCTCCCCACACGTTGTTTGAAAGGGCAAAATTTGTTGACCCCGAGGTTTTTACGGAACGGCTGAATATGTTGAGGAGTGAAATTAAAGGCATGCCCCTTCGAACGCCGGATATGGAAGGAGTCGTGATAGAATCCGTCATCGCCCGTGGCGGCGGTGAAATTTCTCCCGTCCTTGAAGGTCTTGCCGGAGGCCAGGAATTTTCTCCGGATTTATGGAATAAAAAAGCAGCCGCGGCGGGAATCAATACCCTTGAATACGCGATGCGCGATTTGACGTCGGGGCATCTTCCGTGGAGCAAAATAAAACTTCAAACCGTTGAAAAAAACGGGACAGATTCGACGTAATGTATTTTGCCAGAATAATTTATTCAAAAACATGCGCATTTAAGATTATAGGTCATCTTGATACGCTCTGTCACCTACAAAAGGCGTTGCGGCGGATGAATATTGATTTTGTGACGGGGAAGGGCTACAGGATGAAGATAAAATATTCCGCATCGCCCGCTCTCCCGCTCGGTGTAGAGTCGCTTTGCGAATTTATAGACGTTGCCCTGACAAAAAATTATCCCCGAAGTTATCTCATGGACGAAGCCATAAGTCATTTTCCTCCAGGTCTTTCCGTAAAAGAAGTGTTTCTCTCGGAAAAAAAATTTCCGTCTCCTGTGGGTTGTGTTTATGAAAAAAAAAGAACAATAGCCGGAATTTTCAAATTCAGGAAGAAAATAAAAATTATGTTTGGAGAGGATAAAAAGAAAAAAATTATTTATCCCGCCTCGCGAATCGCCTTCATATACAAAAATCCCTTTGACGATTTTGAAAGTATATAATAAAATCAACAGAGATTGTATTTATAATGTCCTGTATTACACACGAGTGAAATAAAAGGAGAAAATGATGACTTTAACGGGTATTATAGAGAATTTTAACGAAGCCAAATGCCTTTATTACAGAAAAAGCCGCGCTCTCACGACGGCTAAAAGTTTGGCTCTCGCTTTCGTTATGGCGTCTTTTACCGCTCTTACGGCGAGAATCTGCGTAAAATTGCCGTTTACGCCCGTTCCCGTCACGGGGCAGGTTTTCGGCGTGCTTTTAAGCGGCGTCGTCTGCGGGGGTTTATTCGGTTCGGTCAGTCAAATTATCTACGTCGCTCTCGCAGCGTCGGGACTCCCGTGGTTTGCCTTCGGCGCGCGGGGTTCCTTAAATTATCTTTTAGGACCGACGGGAGGATACCTTCTCGGATTTATAATAGCGCCTCTGATAATAGGTTATTTCACCGACGCTCGTGGCAGAAACCAGCGTTTTATTCCGCAGACGGCGGCGATGCTCGCGGGCGCGGCGGTGATATATTTTTGCGGGGCGGGGTATCTTGCATATCTTCTGAAATACTCTTTTGCCGAAGCGGTGACGAAAGGAATTCTGCCTTTTATTTTTATTGATATCGTTAAAGTTTTCCTCGCAGGCGCCTTGAGTTCTTTTATACTTCCGAAAAAAACTTTTGAATAAAAAATTAAAATTCGCAAAAATTTTCGTGGGTTCGAAAAATCCCGTTAAAATCGCCTCGTCGCGAGACGCTTTCTTGAAATATTACGATAGCGTCGAAGTTGTTTCTGACGAGGCGGAAAGCGGTGTCGGAAGACAGCCGGTAAATTCAAAAACATTTGAAGGAGCCGAGCGCCGCGCGAGGCATCTTGCTGATAAAAACCGTCTTCAGAATTTGGGCGCGGATTTTTTTGTCGGCATTGAAGGCGGCGTGATAAATCTTTATTCGCGCTGGTTCTCGTTCGGAGGCGTCTGCATAATGGATAATGCAGGAGTAGCGGGATTCGGGTCTTCGGTTATGTTTGAGATTCCGCCGTCAATTGTCGGCGAACTTCTTTCGGGAACGGAACTCGGGGACGTTATGGACAGGATGCAATCGTCGGAAAACACAAAACAGAGGCACGGAGCGATCGGCTTTTTTTCAAAAGGCGTCATCAACCGCCGCAAATTGTATAAAGACGCCATAATTGCGGCGCT
>PEXM01000088.1:2821-5887 GCA_002779055.1 Elusimicrobia bacterium CG08_land_8_20_14_0_20_44_26 | reverse complement strand
GGAAGTTTCAACAACTGGTCGCAGGACGCAAATCCGATGACGAAGATTGGCGATAAGTGGGAGGCAACCCTGAATCTCTCTCCGGGCACGCATCATTACAAGTTTGTCGTTGACGGCAATTGGCTGCCTGACCCGAACAATCCGAACACGGCGGAAGACGGCTTCGGCGGTCAGAATTCGGTGCTTAATCTGCCCTGAACAAAACCGCATGAGTATTTTAACCCGCGAAGAAATTCTGAAAGAAATAAAGGCGGGCAATATTAAAATAGAACCTTTTGTCTCCGAAAATTTGGGTCCGGGCTCCATTGACCTGTGTCTCGGAAATGATTTCCTCACATTCAAAAAAGTTCATGACATCGTTGATATTAACGAGGAAATAAATCATGAACAGGTTACCGAAAAGAGAACAATTAAAGACGGGGAAAGAATTGTTCTTATGCCCTCAGAAACAATACTCGCAATTACGCTTGAGAAGATAACGCTGGCGGAAAACATCTGCGGCTGGCTTGAAGGCAGAAGCCGCTTCGCGCGATTGGGTCTTCTTGTCCATATATCCGCCAGTTTTATACAGCCCGGAATAAGCAACAAGCAGTGCCTTGAAATAACGAATTTTTCATCAATGCCTTTAGGTCTTTATCCAAAAACGAGAATCTGCCAGTTTATATTTCAGAAACTCGAGGGAAGAGCGAAATACACGGGCAGGTTCGCAAATCAGAATGAGAGCAATTTTTAAGACCCCCTCTCAATCTCCTCCTTTTCAAGGGGGAGAAGCGAAGTCAATCTCCTCCGCCTACGGCGGGAGAAGCGAAGCCGAAGGTGCGTTGTGGCGTGCAGAGGGAGGTGGAGTATGAAGAAAAAAGATGCGCTTTGGGAGAAGGTAGAGAAGGTCTTTCCGAAAGACCCAGCACTTCAGGAGTTACATTACGCACGGCTGAAAATTCATGAGCAAACGAAGGGAATGTCGCACGTAGAATTCGTGAAATATATCAAGGCAAAAGCAGAGAAGGTTCTGGCGCAGGCGGTGTGATGAAATGATTCAGGCACAGCGTATAACGGCGTGTTTGCGGTTCGCTTCACTCACTCGAATCCGCCTTTGGCGGACTTCGCATACACCAAGAACGTTAGGCGAAATGGCGGTTTCAGGATGAATTTGATGAATTTAAGGAAACGAAAAATATGACGATTAAAAATAATATACAACTGACACTTGAAAAATTAGAAGCAACACCTCTAACTTATGGTTCCATTATTTTAAATAAGGAGAGATTTATCCAAGCTTTAACTGAGATAGATATCTTACAGGATTTAAATTCTATTAAGAATAAAACATTTGTGTTAAAGGACGTTATCACTAATCATAAAAACGATAGAGAGGGTATATTAAATATTGATGCTAACGGAGATACTGTCTCTCTACGTAAAGAAGTCTTAATTTCTGAGTTGAATCAAATTTTAGAATCACAAACACTTGAGAGGGCAAAATACTATCAAAAGAGATTAGAAAACGGGGTCCAAAAAGTTAAAACGAGTAAGATCAATGATATAAATCTCCTTAGATGGAAAGAATATGATGAAATTATAACGGATAGCCTTTGGGTTTTAGATAAAAGAGATACCTCAGGCGCCCATTTTGGTTGGTATTGGGGGAACTTTATTCCTCAAATTCCACACCAGATGATGTTAAGATATACCAAAAAAGGAGAATGGGTTTTAGATACTTTTGTTGGAAGCGGAACAACCTTAATTGAGAACCGAAGATTAGGAAGGCATGGAATAGGAATAGAATTAAATTCCGAAGTAGCACAGAAGGCAAAAGAATTAATTGAAAAAGAACAAAATAAAGATAAGGTAGTTAGTGAAGTAATTATTGGTGATAGCAGGATAATAAATATAAAAGAAATTTTGGCAAAATACAAAATTAATCAGGTTCAACTCCTCATAATGCATCCACCATATTACGATATTATTAAGTTTTCAAAAGACAAAAATGACCTTTCAAATGCGAAAAGCACAGAGGATTTTTTAAAGATGTTTGGGGAAGTGGTAAATAATGCAACTCCATTCTTGAAGAAAGGAAGATATTTTGCCCTTGTCATTGGAGATAAATATTCCAAAGGCGAATGGATACCTTTAGGTTTTTATTGTATGCAAGAAGTTCTAAAAAGAGGATATTTGCTGAAGAGTATTATTGTAAAGAATTTTGAAGAGACCAGAGGCAAAAGGAATCAAAAAGAACTCTGGCGATACAGAGCCTTGGTTGGCGGATTTTACATCTTTAAGCATGAATATGTTATGCTATTTAAGAAAAAATAGGAGATAAAAAGGATGCCATTGCTAAGCAAAAAAGAAGTCTTAAATTTGAAACTTGGTTGTATTCCTTTACCACAATTAAAAATTTTCGCTTTAAATTTAGAAATGGACAATACAGGTCCAGCAACAGAGATTATTAAGAGAGTTTTGGAAAAGGGAATAAAAGAAAAAATTGCTAATGACTTTATAAAACAAAGATACGTAAAGAGAATTCAAGAACGTAGGGCAGTTATTTCTGATGGAGATTTGAAGAAAGAACTCTTGAAAGTCAAAACCTTTTCATGGGGCGTGGTTCAAGGGCAGTTAGATCAAAAGATACAAACTGAATATGTAAGGAAAATTGTCCGATATGAAGACTTATTAAATAATGTTAAGGCAAAACTCCATGACGATGTGACAAATTATGTGATTTGTACATGGTTCAATCATTGGACAACCGTGCTAATTGAAGAGCACATCAGCACTCACTTAAAGGTAATTCCCACTCTTAAAAATATAAAAGGGATTGATATCTTCTTTGATGGGCAACCGTTCGATTTAAAAGTAACCTATTTGCCACGCGAATATAATCCAATTGATGCCGTAAAAAATCCTTCTAATTTAGCAGTGTGGATGTATGAAAATCAAGGAGCCCAGAGATTTGGAGCTGACAACCGATTATTTGTTGTCCTTTTAGATAAAGATAATCCTGAACGAAGCTGGGAGTTAAAGAGAGATTTTAGTCTTGTATTTCGGAGAATTGATAATTTCTTTAAT
>PEXM01000088.1:1365-2762 GCA_002779055.1 Elusimicrobia bacterium CG08_land_8_20_14_0_20_44_26 | reverse complement strand
GGATAAAAGGCTTCGCTACGCTTTGCCCAAATTGCCTTCGGCAACTTCTTTTATTCGCAAGACGTTAGGCGAAACTTGGGAGTTAAAAAATAAAGAGGAGGTTTGACTGTGGCTGAAGTTATATTAAACGATATCGCGAAAATTTACGATGGGAGTGTTGTCGGGTGCAAGGACATAAATCTGAGCATAAAAGATAAAGAGTTTTGCGTGCTTGTGGGGCCTTCCGGGTGCGGAAAATCAACGACTTTAAGAGTGATTGCCGGTCTTGAGGATATAACGAGCGGGACGCTTAAAATCGGCGACAGGGTTGTAAATGAGGTCGCTTCCAAAGACAGAGATATAGCGATGGTTTTTCAGAACTACGCTCTCTATCCGCATATGAAGGTCTGGGATAATCTCGCTTTCGGTCTGAAACTCCGGAAATACCCTGCGGAGGAGATTAAAAAGAGGGTTACGGAGACAGCGAGGATTCTTGAAATAGAACATCTTCTTGACCGCCGCCCCAAGGCGCTCTCCGGCGGGCAGAGACAGAGGGTTGCGCTGGGACGCGCCATTGTCAGGAAACCGAAGGTCTTTTTATTTGACGAGCCGCTGTCTAACCTTGACGCGAAACTCAGGGTTCAGATGAGAGTTGAAATAAAAAAGCTTCACGCACGACTTCAGATAACTTCAATATACGTTACGCACGACCAGGTTGAGGCGATGACAATGGGCGACCGAATTGTGGTTATGAAAGACGGCTACATACAGCAGGTTGACGACCCCATAAAAATCTATGAGAATCCCTCGTCTAAATTTGTGGCTGGATTTATAGGTTCGCCCTCAATGAATTTTATAAATGTTAAAATTTCAACAAACTCCTCCGGAGAATATTTTACTGTGAGCGAAAAAGCGGGCGGTTTTAAGATAAACCTCGCCAAAAAAGGTTTTGCTTTTCTCACGCCTTTTAACAGCAGAGAAATGATTTTGGGTGTGCGTCCGGAAAACATAACGGACAGGATTTACTCCGATATAAAGGAGGCGGAAAATATTGTTGCTGCCTCGGTAGAGGCGGAAGAGCCCATGGGAAGCGAAAACTACATACACCTGAAGACGCAGGGAAGTTCTGAAATTGTGATGAAAACCGACGGGGCAAACAGAGTGAAGCCCGGCGACCGGCTGGAGCTCCTTTTTAATACGGAGAAAATTCACTTTTTTGACCCCAAAACGGAGAAAAGGATTTATGGCGATTAAAAACAAAATACTGCGGGAAAACATTACCTCTTACATTTTTCTGGGTCCTTTTCTTATAATTTTTCTGGTGTTTCTTGCTTATCCCATTTTCTACTCCTTAATAATAAGCATGCACAAAGTGAGCTGGTCAACCGACCTTTACAAAGTATTTTCGGATATGAAGT
>PEXM01000088.1:0-1345 GCA_002779055.1 Elusimicrobia bacterium CG08_land_8_20_14_0_20_44_26 | reverse complement strand
ATATGAAGTTTGTATGGTTTAGAAACTATGTGAGGTTGTTTGACGATTCGCGTTTCTGGTGGTCTCTGATTGTAACCGCTTATTATGCAGTGCTCACGATACCATTGTCGGTATTTTTGGGTTTGCTCCTCGCAATACTTCTTAATAACAAGCTCCCGGGCGTTTCGTTTTTCAGAAGCGCCTACTTTCTGCCGAGCGTTCTTGATGTACTGGTTGTGGGAATTATCTGGTCGTTGATATACAGCCCCCATTTCGGTATTCTTCCGAAAATACTTAACTCGCTGGGAATAAAAACTTTTACGGAAACCGGCGTTCTCGCAAATTCCCGGACAGCTCTGCCGGGTGTGGCTCTTGCCATGGTTCTAAGAGGAGCGGGCTTCGGTATGATACTTTTTCTCGCAGCCATTCAGAATATACCGGTTTCCGTCTATGAAGCCGCTGATATTGACGGGGCAAATCCATGGCAGAAACTCATTTATATCACCATTCCTCTGGTTAAACCGATAATATTTTTTCTGGTAATTATGGGCACGATCGCATCTCTGAACGCCTTTACGGAGATTTACGCGATGACGCAGGGGGGGCCTTACGTCGTTGAGTTTATGGGAGGCATTCAGGGAGCCACCAGAGTTTCCGGCTATTACCTTTTTGAGAAGTGGGATACAATGCAGTATGGTTATGCCGCCGCGGTAAGTTATGTGCTGCTTTTCATAACGCTTGTAATATCTCTGGTTAATGCGAAGATAATGAGGAATAAAAAATAATGGATGTAAAAAAAGCGAGAGAACGTTTGCGCGGAATATTGCTTATAACAGCTCTTATTATAGGCGCTGTCATAATGCTTTTCCCGTTCTTCTGGATGATTTTCGTTGCCCTAAAAGAGCCCGGACACGGCTTTAAACTGGATTTTGTTTTCGCCAAACCCCTGTGGAATAATTTTGTCGCGGTTTGGAAAAATACCGCGTTCCCTTTTTCAAAGTTTTTTAGGAATTCTCTGTTTGTCGCCACAAGCGGCGCTTTCTTGACGGCCCTTTTCTGTTCAATGGGCGCATACGTTTTTGCGAAGAAGAACTTTGTGCTGAAAGAAGTTATATTCTGGATGATGCTTTCAACGCTCATGATTCCCGGAATGATGTTTATGGTTCCGCAGTTCGCCATTGTCACGAAATTGGGGTGGATAAACACATATAGGGGGATGATTATTCCGCACGTTGCGAATGTTTTCGGTCTCTTTCTGCTGCGGCAGCACATGGAGACAATACCGGATTCTCTGCTTAATTCGGCTCAGATAGACGGCGCGAGCGAATGGCAGATTTATAAAAATATTATTGTCCCTCTTTCAATG
>PEXM01000054.1:4220-4704 GCA_002779055.1 Elusimicrobia bacterium CG08_land_8_20_14_0_20_44_26 | reverse complement strand
TTTCCCTCGTCACATCAATTGTCTAATCGTTCAAACGCTTTCTTCTCGGCCGCCGAGCATTTTTTAATTTTTTCGCTGAGATCAAAACCCTTGTATTTTAAAATGTTCCTGAATGCCGCGCTCTGGCAGTGTTTGCCGCCGAAAAAATTGAAACCGCCGAGAATTATTTTTTCTCCCGTCACAACTCAGGCCTTTTTCATCACTGCGGATAGTTTTATCTAAATTAAAGTTCTTTCAGAAGTTTTTTCACCTCGTCTATTTTTTTGCTGTCCGGATATTTTTTAATGAATTTATCAATGCTCTCTTTCGCCTCTTTCTTATCCTTGTGAAGAACATACGCCAGACACAAACTGAAGTCCGCTTTTTCCATAAGCAAACTCTCCTGATATTTTTCCGAAAAGTCCTTCAGAAGTTCCACCGCCGCTGCGCTTCTTCCCGTCTTCATCTCAATTCCCGCAAGTTTAACGTATGAGACCTCCGCCCA
>PEXM01000054.1:0-4209 GCA_002779055.1 Elusimicrobia bacterium CG08_land_8_20_14_0_20_44_26 | reverse complement strand
GCCCACCAGGTGGCGGGATATTTTTTAATCACGCTCTCAAACTCTTCTTCCGCTTTCTGGACGATTTCGTTTTCAAGCATGCTCTGCGCTTTAAGAAATGATACGGCGGCATCGTCCTCGCCGGTTTCGTTTTCTTCCAACTTTTTTTCCTGAACTTCCTCTTTTACCTCCTGCGACGGGTTTTGCGAAACGGCTTCTTGCCCTTCCTTTTCATTAACCTGCGCGCCACTCTCTTCTTCAGCCGGCAGTTTCACTTCTGCGCCCAAACCGGCAGCATACATCTTATTCCCGCTTATAATAAAAATCGCGGCAAGCACGCCGAAAACAAAAACAGTCCTATTCATCATTTCCCCCCTTTTTTTGATTTAACGGATAAGCGCTAAAATCAGCGCTCTTTATCCGGCGTTTTTTTCTTTTTCTCTTTTCAACTGTCTTTTTTCTTTAATAGACAGTTTCTTCTCTTTCTTTTTCTCCCTGCGCGCTTTGTCCTGACTTCCCATTCCGACCTCCTTTTCACATCACTTTTTTTCAAATTTTAATTTTTCGAAAACTCTGTTATAACCCCAGTCATATAAAAAATCCGGCGCAATTTTCATAAACTGGGCGACAAACCACCAGCATCTGGTCACATAAGACACTTTTTTCTTTGACTTCACCGCCTCATAAATTTTTCTCGCGGCTTTTTCAACAGGGGTAATCCAGAAAGCCCAGTCGTGCCCTTTTATCAAAGGCGTATTCACAAAACCCGGCCTGATATCGGTGACAAAAATTTTTGTCCCGTACAATTTTTGCCTGATTCCTTCAAGATAATTCGAAACAAACGCTTTTGAAGCACTATACGCTGGAGAAACAGCCGAGCCCCTCAAACCCGCAATGGACGAAATACCGACGAGATGGCCACGGCCTTTTTCAAGAAAATGCTTAACCGCGACATTCGTCATCGCCGTAAATCCCGTAACGTTCACTTTTATCGTTTCAAATTCCGGAGCAAAATCAAAATCCGGATTTGTCGCGCTAATCCCCGCATTCACGACAATAAGGTCTGCCCCGCCCATTTCGCCGATAAGTTCTTTCAAAAGTTCGCCGGCGTCGGGAGAAATGACATCAATCCGTTTTGTATAAAAAACCCCCGGAATTTCTTTTTTAAGATCTTCTAATAGTTCCAATCTCCTCGCGACAAGACCTACTTCAAAACCGTTTTCCGCGAGAACTCCGGCAAGCGCTCGCCCTATGCCTGAACTTGCGCCGATGATAATTGCTTTTTTCAAAATTTATCTTTGCCAAAAGCGCCCGTCTCGGGCGGATGCGGAATTACATTTCTTCCATCATTCTGTCAAAATCCGAAACTTCCATCGCCGGCGAAGTGGAAAATGAAATCCCCGTCATTTTGTTCAAAGCAATTGAAGCTTTGACGGCATCTTCAAAACCCGGAAGTTCCACTATAAGAACGAGGTCGTAAGCGCCCATCAGAGCGTAAGCCGACTCCAATTTCCCACCTAATTCCTCTAACAGTTCTTCCGCTTTTTTAGTCCTCTTGGCTCCGATTTCCTTAATCGCCTGCGAAGAATACTTTCCCATCATTAAAAATTTAGCCATCTTTCCCCCCTCTTTTTCTTAATGCCTTGAATATTTTCCGATTAAAACCGCCGTGCCGAGTGTGTGTCCGTCCATCGCTTTAAGAAGAGCGGCTTTCCCCGTTCCTTCTTTTAATTCAAGTTTTTTATCAAGCGCGTAAAGCTTAAAAAAATATCTGTGCGTTCCGGACGGAGGAGCCGGCCCGCCGTAGTCCAGAGTCCCGAAATCGTTTCTGCCCTTTATGCACGGAGGATGAGTCCCTGCCTCTATTCTGGCTGTCGTGGCAGGAATATTCCATAAAATCCAGTGGTCCCAGTTGCCCCCCGGAGCGTCGGGGTCGTCAACAATGAGAACGAGCGTCGCGGCGCCTTCCGGAACGCCTTCTATTTCAAGCGGCGGAGATATGTCTTCCCCATCGGCCGTGTAGTTCGCGGGAATAAAACCGCCGTCATTAAAAGCTGGACTTTTTATTTTCATTTGAACCTCCTTTTCCTTCTCAAAAATGACGGATGGCTGAGTTTCCATTTTGTTTTGTTTTTCTCCGCCGCATCCCGTCACTGTGAAAATTGACATCAGAATAATAAATATTTTTTTCATCATAAATTCATCCGCACACTTAACTTATTTTAACTAATTAAATATTTTATGGCAAGAAAAAAAAGTGAAAAATGGTAATAGTTCAGCTATTAGAAGATACTTTCATGCGCTATCATCGGTAGTCGCAGGCTTCACCATTTTATGACGAAGTATCAATATTGTTTCTCGTGGCTGAACTAATACCAATGTAGACGCTCCAAAGGCGCAAATTCAGTACTCAAGTTTCAGACCTTTGAGGCCCGATGATATTTTTATTTCAGGAGAATCTTCCGGTCCGCTTATTATCACGGCTTCAACTCCCGGAAGTTTTTCAACCAGAGACATTCCTTCATCCGGACCCATCACGAATATTCCCGTCGCGAGAGCGTCCGCCGTCATTGCGCACCCGCTTAAAACCGTAACCGATACGGACTTCTGCGCGGGAAAACCCGTCCGCGGGTCAATGATGTGATGATACCTTTTGCCGTCTTTGAAAAAACTTCTTTCATAATCGCCGGATGTGACGACAGCCCCGTTCTTTATGGGAATTCTGCCTATGATTTCACCTTTTCGCCGCGGATGCCGTATTCCCACCTGCCAGGATGAGCCCGGACTTCTTTCGCCGAATGCGTAAATGTCTCCTCCGAAATCAATCAAAGCGTTTTTTATTCCCGCGCTTCCGAGAACTTCTGCGGCAATGTCAATCGCCTTTCCCTTTGCAATGCCGCCGAGGTCAATTTCCATGCCTTTTCCGGCGAGAAACACTTCGTTCCCGACGCTCGTAACTTTTATATTCCTCCAGCCGAGGAGAGGGAGTATTTTCCCGACTTCTTTTTTTGAAGGCACGCGCCCTGAGCCGCCGCTAAAATCCCAGAGTTTTTTGAGCGGAGCAAAAGTGACGTCAAAAGCCCCGTCTGTCAGACGCGAAGTTTTTAAGGACTCCTGGATTATTTCAACAACGACGGTGTCAACTTTTACCGGATGAATTCCAGCGGAGGCATTAATTCTTGACACATCCGAATCCCTGTCGTAGCCGCAAGACCTTTGCAGTCGTTCTACCGCGGAAAAGGTCTTTTGAATTGCCTCCTTCGCTTTTGCGGGCTCTTCGCCGGATACGGTTATCTCGCAAATTGTCCCGAGGAGAAGTCGGCTTTCCTTAACAATTACATTCCGTCGCGCGCAGCCGAATACCAAAAAAATAATAACAATGGGGACGGTTCCTATTGCCGCAGCAGAGCCCCGCCGACAGGTAGCCGCCTTTCTGTTATAAAGCACGCATTTCTGATAATTCATATTTTTCCCCCGCACTTTTTTTCGAAAAGCGGAGGATATCGAAACAAATGGGTTAAAATCTGTTCTTTATTTTTTCCGCGATTCTAATTGTCATTTTTTCAATTTCCTGTTCAGCATAACAATCTTCATTGGCTGAAAAAATAATTGTACCGCTTTCTACATCCACAACATTCACCGTTAAAATAAATCTTGAAAGCAACTTGCCGCAACTGCCGATTGCTATATAATGAACATTGAGCAGTTTACCCATTTGGACAGCGCAATTTTCTGTTGTACAGCCGGTCTGCTGAAAACCCTGCTCCGCTAATATTTTATCCATATTATTTCTATCAACAACACTAAAAATACCGAGTTCTATTATAGCGGAACGGAAAAAATCAGTAATAAAAGCTGATTCAGAAGCGGAAAGAGGCGGTCGGGGCTCAAAATTTGACACCGCCATATTCTTCCCTGTCTTTTTTACGCTCTCTTTGTCGGTAATCCCTTCTATCTCTTGCAACTTCTTCTTTTTTCTCTCGGAAACAAAACGTTTCATTTCATCGGCTTTTATTTTTGCGAGTTTATAATTGCCGTCGGCAAATAATTTTTTTATTTCCGCAAGCATCTTATCCGAATCCGGAATCGTTATTCCGTGACCGACGGCTTTACTTATCATATCCTCAACTTCGTTAATATCTTTCCCGGCCGCCGCCTTATAACCCGCTTTAATTGTCTCCCAAAATATATTCACCTTATCCTGAGCCGATTTATAATCCTGACGCTGAT
>PEXM01000017.1 GCA_002779055.1 Elusimicrobia bacterium CG08_land_8_20_14_0_20_44_26 | reverse complement strand
AGCCAGACAAAAAGATATAAGATGCTTGCCGAAAGTTATACGGGCGTCGCCGCGGACGGTTTTTGCCCTCCGAATCGTGTTTTAAGAAATTCCGACTTAATCACGCTTAAAAATCTCGGTTTTAAATATTGTCTGCTCGACGAAAAATTCATAGAAGGCGAAAATGAAGAACGCCGGCTTCAGCCGCAGATAACTTCCGACAGTATTATTATTTATCCTGTGAGCGCATCGGTTTCCGAGGCCGCTTCCTCGCCCCTGTCGGCTGGGTGGCTGGAAAATTTCCGGCAGAAATTAGGTCTTGCAAGCGGCAATATTTCGGACTCCATTCCCGGCGGAGTGCTTGTTTTTTGCGTTGATATGAAGGCACATACGGAAACGTCGCTGCAAGAACTTTTCTCCGCAATAAAACTGCTTAGTATAAAGACCTCAACACTCAAGACCCTTTATTCCAAACAGCCGCCGTATTTTGGAGAAATTCAGAAAATAGCGCCGGCGCCAGAGGCGAAAATGAGTTTGTTCCAGGCGGTTTTTTTGAGCCAGTGGAAACACTTGTGTTCCGAGGATGCGGCTCTCACGGCGGAGACAAAAGAAAAAGCTTACCGGATGGGGGAGGGGCGTTTTTATTCGGAAGTTCCCTCGCCCGATACAATAAATGAAATGGTAACTTTATCTTCGGAAATATTTGAAAAAAAACCGTCGTTTACATTTGAAGGGCCGGGCGGGGAAATACTGGCGTCGGCAAACGGTATGTTTATTGTATATTTTCTTAAAAGCAATATAACGCCGCTTTTTATAATTTCTCAGAAAGATAAAAAATGCATTGCCGGCAATCCTTTTATTACGGTTCCGGCGCCTGCTCTAAAAAGTTATTTTAATCTTCATTCGTTCGGCGGTATGTGGGATGTGAAAATGGAAGAAAAAGAAGGGTCATTTCGGCTTTCAGCTTTTTTAAAAGCGTCACCTTTTGAAATCAAACAGACCTTTGTTTTTGCCGGCGGCAGAGATATCATCAAGTTTTTTTTATCGGTTAAAAATTGCGGAGAAAAACGCGCCCCTTGTGAAATATCGTTGGAGATGTCTCCTTCTCCTTCGGACAGCGATTCTATGTTTTTATCTTCGGTGGACGGTGAGTTTTATGGGGGTTTTCACAATGTCTCCAAGGAATTTAACGGGATAAAAAGTTTGGCGTTTCCCGACGGGGATAATGCTGTGATTGTCGATTTCCCATCAAATTATCCGTCTTTTTTGACATCGCGGCAGAAAAGTGTTGAAGTTGTCTACGGCGGCAAAGAACTTTCTCCCGGCGGGTTGCTTCTTTTCGAGGCGCATTTAATGTGGAAAAATTTTAAAGTGCCCGAAAATACGCATCCTCTTTTAGAGTTTTCCGAGATTATTCTTGACGGTGCGCCCAACGAAACTTTGTGGCGAGAAGCATCACATGTGATTGACCCCATGCGCGACGGTGCAGAAGGTTGTGACATAAGTTCGTTATATTTTAAATCAGGAAAAAGCAGTAGTTATATTTATCTTGAAGGGCAACTTGAAAATGCGGACTCCATTTATATAGTTAAGACGGCAACATCAACAAGCGTTCTCCCGGGAGGCGTGACCGTTCCTAATGCGGGGGCGGATTATTGCCTGCGTCTCCCCATAAAAACCGGAGCTCCTTCATCATACAGGTGGGGAGGTTTGTGGTTAGCGACTTTTGAAAAAGGTTTTGTGTTTTCTTCGGGAGATAAATCTCTTGAAATGCGGCTGCCCTGGGCTTTCACACAGGGGGAATGGGCGGTTTATCTTGCGGAAAAAGGAAGCATAAAAGACGGCGCGGTTTTTACCGTAAAATAATGAAGGTCGGCATTGGATTTGACGTCCATCCGTTTGTAAAAGCGAGACCCCTTTATCTGGGCGGCGTAAAAATAAAATGCGACAGGGGCCTTAAAGGTCATTCCGATGGCGACGCTCTTATACATTCAATAATAGACGCCGTTCTGGGCGCTTCGGGCAAAGGGGATAAAGGGAAATATTTTCCTGATACCGACCCTGAATACAAGGACATCTCGTCGTCCGAACTTCTGAATCAAGCGCTAAAAATAGCGAAAGCGCAAATTATAAATATCGACTGCATTGTTTTCTGCGAGAAACCGAAAATAAGCGTGTATTACGAAAAAATGAAAAAGAATATCGCGGGCATATTAAAAATTGACAAAAATCTTGTAAGTATAAAAGCGACGCGGCCGGAGGGGTTGTCTCTTAAAGAAGACGGAATCGCCTGTTTCTGCGCCTGCCTCATAGAAAATTAAATAAACCCGAAAAAATGAGAAAAATATATTTTTATAACACTCTTACGAAAAAGAAACAGGAATTTATACCGTTAAAAAAAGGCAAGGTCGGGATGTATGTGTGCGGCATCACCCCGTACGATTACACTCATTTGGGGCACGCCAGGTGTTATGTCGTTTTTGATGCGATAAGAAGGTTTATGGAGCGCTGCGGATACAGCGTGAAATATGTGCAGAATTTCACGGATATAGACGATAAGATAATTGAGAGGGGCTTACTGAAAAATAAGGACTTTGCGGAACTTTCCGGGGAGTTCATAGAAGAGTATTATAATGACATACGGAGAATCGGCGTCAGGGACGCTGATATTTATCCGCGCGTTTCCGGGCACATTCCGGATATAATAAACGCCGTAAAAAAACTTCAGGAGAAGGGCTATGCTTACGAAATTTCAGGAAGCGTCTATTTCAGGGTGAGCGCCTTTGAAGCATACGGCGCTCTTTCGGGAAGGAACCCCGAAGATTTGAAACCAGGTTCGCGCGTTGAAGTTGACGTTCAAAAAGAAAGGCCGCTCGATTTCGCGCTTTGGAAAAAATCAAAAGAAAACGAGCCCGGATGGGTTTCGCCGTGGGGCAGGGGGCGTCCGGGATGGCACATAGAATGTTCCGTAATGAGCACGAAGTATATAGGAGAAACGCTTGATATACATGCCGGAGGGCAGGATCTTATTTTTCCTCACCATGAAAACGAGGTTGCCCAGAGCGTTGCCCTGACGGGAAAAATGTTCAGCCGATTCTTTCTTCACAACGGATTCGTGACGATAAACAAAGAAAAGATGAGCAAATCGCTCAATAATTTTTTTACGTTGAGAGACATCTATAAAAAATTTTCGCCCCAGTCGGTGAGGTTTTTTCTTTTAAGCCAGCATTATCGTTCGCCCATAGATTTTTCGGAAGAAGCCCTTGAGGATGCCGAGCGCTCTCTTGAAAGAATTAACAGGGTGTTTGAGGAAAAAATATCGGATGAGAAAAATGAGCCGGCGGAGTCCGAAGCGGGAAAAATTTATGAAAGTTTTATGGATGATCTTTCAGATGATTTCAACACTTCCGCCGCATTTTCAAAATTCTTCGCGCTCGTCAAACTCTTCAACCAAACGAAATCTGCCGCGATTTTAAGAAAAATAGAAGATATGGACAAAATTCTCGGTTTTCTCAAACTTGAAAAAAAAGAGAAGAAACTTTTAATATCAGAAGAAGAAATCAAGCGTCTGATTAAAAAGCGCGCCGAATCAAGAAATGCGCGGGACTATGCCTCCGCGGATAGAATACGCGTTGAACTGCTTGAAAAGGGAGTTATATTAGAAGACACGCCCTCGGGCGTCAAGTGGCGTCTCAGATAACGGCTTGTATTTTCGTTGACCGTATAATTCCGCAAAGTGCTGCGGAATTATACTATTTCTTTGGCAAAAATAAGTTTATCCCATTCTTTGCAATAGAAACTTGTAGTTGCTCAATTTATTGAGCATAGCCCGATGAATCGGGCAACTACAATTTTGTGCAATATAGACCGACGATAAATGCGTTCTACTGCAATAAATGGGTTTATACAGCTTCAACTTTTTTTATTTCGGGGATTTCCTCTTTCAGTGATTTTTCTATTCCCATTGCAAGCGTCATCTGCGACATCGGACAACACCCGCAAGCGCCTGTAAGACGGACTTTTACGATGCCGTCGGATGTGACTTCAACGAGTTCCACATCGCCTCCGTGCGCCTGAAGAGATGGTTTGATTTTTTCAAGAACTTCTTTTACTTTTTTTTTCATTTCTTTTTCTCCGTTTTTTTATTCTATTTTATTTTCGCGATTTCGCCTATAAGAGCGAATTCGGGACCCCCTATATGAATCAGAGGGTTCGCCTTTTTTATGAGGTATTTCCCTCCTGAAAAGAATTTGTCATTTACGCAGGCATTACAAAGCTGAACGGCGCGGCGTTAGAGACACCGTCATTGTTTACCGTTGATACGAGCACCACTGACCGCGGAGCCAGTATTTTGTACCACATTGAAAGTTCCAATTTCATATAAACCCTCCTATTTAAACATTAAACCTTATGTCTATTATGTCGCCGTCTTTGACAATGTAATCGCGTTCAACGGTTTTTACGAGACCTTTTTCTTTGGCTTCGCGCAGGTTAAAAACTTTCATTAAATCGCTGTATGAAACGATGTCCGCGCGTATGAAGCCCCTGGCGAGGTCGGTGTGTATTTTTCCGGCGCAGACGATGGCACTGGAATTTTCTTCCGCCGGCCAGGCCCTGCACTCGTCCTTGCCGACGGTATAAAAAAACATGATGCCGGCTTTTTTTAAGGTTTGTTTGATAATGTCATTTATGCCGGAGTTTTTTTCCGCCTGAATTACAACCGGCTTCAAACTGAATGGCGCCAGAGTTACAAGAAGAGAGCGCTCTGGCTCTTCAAAATCAATATCGCACAGCGGTTTTTCTTCGGAAAGAGCGGCGATGCATTTTTCAGAGAGTTTTTTTTCTTCGGCACTTTCGCTTCTTAAAAT
>PEXM01000060.1:13020-13286 GCA_002779055.1 Elusimicrobia bacterium CG08_land_8_20_14_0_20_44_26 | reverse complement strand
GCAGACGGAATTTTTTAAGCGCTTTTTTCTTTTTGAGTATAGCGGAGCTTCCATTTTTCCCGTTTAAGGATTTTAACTGATTTTTTTTAGCGCTGATAAAATGTCCTTTACTGTCGCGCAGCGGCATGGCGGTTGTTTTTTTCGCTCCTTTTTTGGACGCCTTTGCGGATGATTTTCTATTATCCTTTACCGCAGTTCTGGAGTCCTCGCGTGATTTTGCCGGATTTTTTTTAGCGCTGATAAAATGTCCTTTACTGTCGCGCAGC
>PEXM01000060.1:0-12955 GCA_002779055.1 Elusimicrobia bacterium CG08_land_8_20_14_0_20_44_26 | reverse complement strand
CGCGCAGCGGCATGGCGCTTATTTTTTTCGCTCCTTTTTTGGACGCCTTTGCGGATGATTTTTTATTATTCTTTACCGCAGTTTTGGAATCTTTGTGGCCGGCGGCGGGCGTGTTTGTTTTTTTCTTTTTCATTTTTCTCCTCTCACTTCTTTATTCTCGCGGCAAGGCGAGTATAACTCTCCAGAGCCTCTTTGGTCGGATGTTCTATAATCCGCTTTCTGAGCTGCGCAAATTTTTCATTATCCATAATCTTACGGAAGGAATTAATAAGGTCCTGTGCTAACTTTCTCCTTTCCAGTATTTTTTTTTTATCAACCACGCCTTTTTCCGCCGCAGGCAGCCTCACACAAGAAGCCGCGATGGAATTAATAAACTCCGCGTCTTTCTCATCAGGGAAGAGGGAAATAAATCCCGAAACGCTGCCGCCTGTAGCTCCGTAGTAATCGTAAATTTTTTCCAGAAACGCACCGATGTATGAAAAATCCTCCCGGGTAATATTTTTTTTAAAGAGGTCTACATATTCCGGATAATTCACCAAAAAAGATACGATATCCTCTTCCAATTTTCTTTTTTTAGGAATTTTCTCTTCTGTATCCGCATGCGCATCGGGCGCGCTCTCATCCGTAAAAGCGCGCATTTTAGCATTTTCTATGACGGAGACAATTGCAGAAACCCCCACACCCAGAAATTCCGCGGTTTTTTTTATTTCTTCGTCTTTTGTAACCGCATTCGGAATCGCCTGAATATATGGAATCAATCCATCCACGGCCTTCGCCTTCCACGACGGTGATTTTCCCTCAAACCTGCGCTTGAAAAGATCCCTTAAAAAATCAAAAACGGGCAAGGCCTCGACAATTTGCTTCTTGAGGTCCCCGCTTCCATAGCGGTGCAGAAACTCATCCGCGTCTTTCGCTTTGTTAAGCCGGACGACAAACCCCTGAAGACCTAATGAAATTATCTTGTCTGCCGCCCTGAAAACGGCATTTATTCCCGCGGCATCCGAATCAAAAAGCAGATAGACGTTGTCCGTGAACCTTTTAATGTTGTAAACGTGCCGCTCCGTCATGGCTGTGCCGAGGACTCCGACGGTATTTCTAAATCCGAATTGATGCATCGTCAGAACGTCCATATACCCTTCCGTTATTATAATTCCGTCCTCGTCAATTATCGCTCGCTTCGCTTCTTTTATCGCGTAAAGAACATCGCTTTTGTGGAAAAGAGGGGTCTCAGGCGAATTCAGATATTTGACTTTGGAGTCGACGAGAGTTCTCCCGCCGAAAGCGATGACTCTCCCCTTTATATCGCAGATGGGAAATATCAACCTGTATCTGAATTTATCCGCATAAAGGGCGGATGAAGGCTGGCGGGCGGGTCTGTCTTTTTTTACAACAAGACCCAGCATTTCCAAATCTGTAAACTTAATATCCCGTCGGTCGGCAAAAGAAATGAGAGAAGTTTCATCAGGGGAAAAACCGATATTGAACTTTTCCGAAACATCTTCTGTCAGACCTCTCGATGCGGCATATTTTTTTGCGTTTGAGCTTTTTTTAAAATTTTCGGCATAAAATCCCGCCACCTCTGCCATCACGGAATAAAGGTATTCTTTGCGTTTGTCGGCGGGAGAATATTTTTTATCGGGCACGGGAATCCCTGCCTTTACCGCAAGCATCCTGACCGCTTCAGGAAAAGAGACCTTTTCCATTTTCATTAAAAAACTAAAAACATTTCCTCCCTCGCCGCAGCCGAAACACTTGAATATCTGCTTCTGCCGGGATATAATAAAAGACGGTGTCTTCTCGCTGTGAAAAGGACAGAGCGCCGTAAAATTAGCCCCCGCCTTTTTTAACGGAAAATACCCCTCCGCCACGGAAATAATATCGGAAACCGCGCGAACTTTTTCTATAAAATTTTCATCAAATGCCATTTGTCACACCGTCATAAATCCTTCGCTCCGGTAATGAGCAAATTCGCGAAACACGCTTTTGAATTTTAGAAACATACACAGCAATGCCCTGAAATTTAGGTCTTCTTTCCCGGCTTTTTTGAAAGAGAGCGGTTTCTTGGAATTCTCCTGAAACCCGAGCACTCCACGAATTGTATTCTGCCGTATTTTTTTTCTACTTTATCAAAAAGAAGGTTCAATCCGAGGTTGTCCGAAGGAATATGCCCGGCAATCACCATATTAATGTGATTTTCGCGGGCTTTCTTTATGTGTTTCTCGCTGAAATGCATACCGACAATCGTGCCGCATCCGGCAAGGGCGAGTTTGCAGACGGCATCCACCGCCCCCTCCGTTCCTCCCGTCATATCAACCACTATTCTGCCCGCAGACCTCTCGGGCTTTCCCGAAACGATCTTGGGGCCCGGAAGAAATTTTCTTCTGGCGAGGTCGTATTCTTCCACGGCATTAAGTTTTTCAATAACGTCCTTAAGTTTTAAATTATTTTTATCCTTGAACATACTGCCGAGAAACGAAGCGACATGATTGTCCGCGGGCGTGTGTACATTAAGAAGAGGTATTCCGAGAATTGCGGCGGCATCCGACACCTGCGTATGATTTCTCGGCATAACCGACCTTTCTACAATATCCATCCTCTCTTCTAAAAGTTCCTCGGCGATATTTATGGGCACGCCCCAGCCCGCCTGAATCCTCGCCTGCATACCCATAACTTCGTAAAAACTGCCGTATGCATACCCGACAGGATGATGCGAGACGACAAGATCTATCTTCGCACCGCTGCGATTGAGAGTATCCGCAAGAAGCAACTCTCCCACATCAATGTCAATTCCGCACAATATTTTCTTTACGAAGTTATCCGAAGAATTATTGAGAATTCTTGAATCCGCATAAGGATTCGTCAGCCGGGATTTATCAAAATATTTTTTTTCGGAAGGCGGTTTTTTTTTGAATTCCTCCGCTCGTTTCTTTAACTCATCCAAAGGTTCTTCCTGCCCTCTCGGGTCGGCGTCAATACCGCACTTAATACAGTAAGAAAAAAACTCGCTTATTTTCATAATTTTAATACCTCATTTCCCGTCCCGCCGCCGCCGGGCCGCCTCAGTGGCTCCTTCTGCGGGCAAGCATTCTTTTATTTCTTGAAGCCTGCACTCTCTGACGTCTTTTTACTTCATCTTTTTGTTTCTTTCTTATCATGCTCGGACTTTCATAATATTGCCTTTTTTTTATTTCTGCCAAAAGGCCCTCATTCTCGCACTGCCTCTTGAAACGCCTCATCGCGCTTTCAAACCTTTCGGTCTCGCCTACTTTCACGTATGCCAAATTAAATCACCCCCTATCCCTTGTATCCATAATTATTTTATCCTAACCCGGCGGCCATCCAAAAGACCTGCCGCCTAAAAGATGTAAATGAATGTGAAAAACCGCCTGACCCGCATCGGCGCCGCAATTCAAAACAAGTCGGTAACTTTTCAAATTAAGCCCGACGGCAACTTTTCTGGCGGCATTCACCATACTGCCCACAAGGAGCGCATCCTCGTCAGTAATATCATTAACCGTTGAAATGTGCTTCAACGGCACAATAAGGATGTGATGCGGCGCCTTCGGGTTAATATCCCTGAAAGCGGCAACAAACCTGTCCTTATAAAGAAATTCCGTCTTCCCGGATTTGCTACATGCAATCAGAGAGCAAAAGAGACATTCATCTTCATTAGCCATAAGTGTATATTATAGTTTGAATTACTGTAAATAGCAAGGGGTGCGCTCTAAATGCAGAACTACCGCAGTGAGAAGATCCCACTCGCGCGGCTCGCTGAATATTATAGCCGAAAGGACGATGATAATCGCAAGCGGGGTTAAATACCTGTTTACCGTCTCAACCGTTTCTTTTCTGATTTTGTCTTCTTTCACAACTTCTGCTCCTTACATAAACACTTTTGCGCCTTTTACGAAACTAATTTCCCGACGACAAAAAATAAATTAAAAATATTTTTGCCCCCCTTTTTTTGTGATTGATTTAGTTTTCCATAACAGGAATAAGTCAAACACGACGACTGCGGAAAATTCTCCCTGAAAAAAATACCCCCCTACCAAAAATTTTGGCAGGGGGGCATAAAAAAGGAAATAATTTATAATTATTTCTTTTTCTTCTTGGCTACCTTCTTTTTCTTCTTGGCTACCTTCTTTTTTTTCGGAGCAGCTTTTTTCTTCTTTTTTCCGCCGCGAGCCATTTTTGCACTGGCTACGTCGCCGTTTTTGTCAAGAAAATAAAGATAACCCTTTGCTTTTTTCACACCCGCATCAGCAACTTTTTTGGCTTTGCCGCCTTTTTTGCCCGCACGGGCCATAGGCGCAGCCCAGACGTTGCCGTCTTTGCCGATGTAATAGAGAGTGTTCTTTTCTCTCTTCAAACCAAGCTTAACTAATTTCTGAGCCATTTTTCATAGCCTCCTTTACTTCTACCTCTTTCTCTTTTTTGCGACTTTCTTCTTTACCACTTTCTTCTTTGCCATTTTTCATAGCCTCCTTTACTTCTACCTCTTTCTCTTTTTTGCGACTTTCTTCTTTGCGACTTTCTTCTTTGCCATTTTTCATAGCCTCCTTTACTTCTACCTCTTTCTCTTTTTCGCGACTTTCTTCTTTGCCACTTTCTTCTTTGCTACTTTCTTCTTCGCCATTTTTCTCACCTCCCTTAATGATATTTTTTCTTGGCTGAAAAAGAGGAAAATTCGCGGATGAAGTTATGATACTCTCTTTCAGCCAAGCATCTATTACCTGTTTTGAAAACTTATATTGCCTGCCGATTTTTGAAGCAGGCACCTTTTTGATTTTTATCAGTTTGTAAACCTTCGATTTACTCACTCCGATATAGGAAGCGAGCTCCGAAACATTCATTATTTCTTTTTGCACGTTTTCCATTTTGGGTATTTTACATCTACTGTCATTTGTTGTCAAGGGGTAATTTCTATTGTTAACTGTTCTTTTCTTTTATTGTCTATTGGCAAACACTATATTTTGTCATATTTTGTCTTCTACTATTATCCCGTCCATTATTTTATCATTAAGTAATATCTGTTATCAAACTCTTTAAATTTCCTTTGTATTCTCTCGTTTCTGTATCGCTTTCTATGATAAATCCATTATGAGTTTCTTCTATTTTTGAAAAGCCGCATTTGTCCGCCATAACTTTTAATTTAACAGAATCAAAGAGATTGCCAACCGCCTCGGGATATTCGCCGAAACGGTCAACGATCTCATTCCTAAATTCCTCAAGACCCTCAATGCTGTTCACTCTGGAAAGTCTTATAAGAAGCCGGAACCTCTCGTCGCTGTCAGAGATATATTCCGACGGGAAAAATCTTCCGCCTGACAAAAATTTAATTTCGCAGGGAACTTTCGGTTTATATCCCTTTAAATTAAAGACGGCCCTTTCAAGCAATTTAAAATAAAGTTCCGTGCCCACATCTTTTATATAACCGTGCTGCTGGAATCCGAAAATATTCCCCGAGCCCCTCAGTTCCATATCCCTCATGGCAAGACGGAAACCGGAGGAAAGATCTTCAAATTCCTGCAGGAACTCAAATCTTTTGCGCGCCGTTTGTGTTATGTCTCTGTCATAAAAAAAATAACAGAATGCCTTTTTCATACCCCGCCCGATTCTCCCTCTCAACTGGTACATCTGGGCAAGACCGAGCAGCTGCGTCTTTCTGATTATGAGCGTGTTTACACGCGGAATATCCAGACCTGATTGAATAATAATCGTGGAAAGCAGGACATCGTATTTGCCGTTGGCAAATTCTCTCATAATTTTAGAGAGTTTTTCGGAACTCATTCTCGCATGAGCAACGGCTATTCTGACTTCCGGAAACAATTTTTTAAAATCCTCTAAAATTGTGTTAATCGCGGTTATCCTGTTATAAACGTAAAATATCTGGCCGCCGCGGACTAATTCGCGGCGGACGGCTGACTTTAATAATTTTTCGTCAAACAGACCCACGAACGTGTCAACGCTTATTCTTCCGGGAGGCGGCGTTTCAATAATGGAAAAAGACATTATACGGGAAAGCGCCATTGAAAGAGTTCTCGGTATGGGTGTGGCGGACATCATAAGAATATCGGTGGAGGGATATCTTTCCTTAAGCAGTTCCTTCTGCCCGACGCCGAAACGGTGTTCCTCGTCAATTATGAGCAAACCCAACCTCGCAAAATTCACCGCATCCGCAAAAACAGAATGAGTGGCGACGACAATGTCCGTTTTGCCGTTTTTAACATTTCTTATAATATCTTTCTTTCCTCCGGCACTGAAACGCGAAAGCATTTCAATGGCAATCGGAAAATTCTTGAACCTGTCCTTAAAAACATAGAACTGCTGCTGGGCGAGAACCGTCGTCGGAACCACATATGCGACCTGATAACCTCCCCAGCAAGCCCTGAACGCCGCTCTCATAGCGACTTCGGTTTTACCGTAGCCGACATCTCCACAGAGAAGATGCTCCATCGGAACGGGTTCCTCCATATCGGAAAGGACTCTTTTTATCGCCTCTCTCTGGTCTTTCGTTTCCTCATACGGGAACTGCCCCGCAAACTCTCTTTCGGCCTCAGACGCCTTGTGAGAAATTCCCCTGACGAGCTTTCTGTGCGATGCGGTTTCCAAAAGGTGTTTAGCCATTTTGAAAACTTTGTCATACACTTTTTTCTTTTTTTGGGAAAAATCCCTCGTCGCTAACCTTGAGAGTACGGGTTTAATGCCGTGCGGGGCGCGGTATCTGTGAAGTTTTGAGAATTCCTCCAGCGGGATGTGCGCCACGCCGTCAAAATATTTGAGCGTAATATAATCAATGTCTTTGCCCCTGATGGAAAATCTGGAAAGTTTAACGAAAGAAGCAATGCCGTATTCTTCATGCACGATGATATCCCCTTTTCTGTATACGAGACCTCCGCGAGGATATTTTTTTTGAGGGGCGGATGTTTCCTCATCCGTCTTATCTCCGAAACCGAGAATTTCCTCGCTTTTTAAAAAGGCAATTTTTTCGCGCTGTGAAATAACGCCTCCGGAGATGCGCGCTTTTCTATAAGAAACCCGCAGGTTTGTTTTTGATTCTATAATGCCGGAAAGATAATCGCGGGATTCTTCGCTCGCCCAGAAAAGCGTTATTGAAAAACCGTTTTCTTCATAATTTTTCAGGTCATCCAAAAAATATTCTATTTTACCGTTATACACCGGCGCCCGCCGGAAACCTGTATCTCCACCGGAGCAGGAAGGTGTTAAAATATACTCCGCGCCGAGAGCGCTTTTAATTTCGACGGAGTCGGGGTGCAGAAAAACAAAATCGGCGTTCAGAAAATCAAGAAGCCTTCCGTCTCCGACGGGCTTCCCGTAAATTTCGCACATCAAGACGGGACGAACACTCATCTGGGTTGAAACGTCAATATAATTGATTTCTTCTATATCGGCGACGCCGAATCTTATTCTTACAGGAGCCTCGGAGGCAAAATCCCAGATGTCAAGGACCGAACCCCGAAGCGCATAAAACCCTCTCTCGTAAACGAAATTTTCACGCTTAAACCCTTCTTTTTCAAGCATTAAAGGTATCTGCCCGGGCGAGAGAGCAAGACCCTTTTTGAAAACTATGTTTTGTGAAAACTCTTCCGGATGCGGAACGCTCACATCTAAAGAATCCGCATCCGTAATTATGATTCCGTCATTCCCCGACCGCAGAAAAAAAAGAGCGCCCGCAATATCCTGAGGTTCTCCTGAAAAAAGCACGACTTCATTAAAGCCGAAAGAGGAAATATCATTTAAAACTTCGCGAGACTGCCCTTTGTCTTCAAAAACGGCGAGGATTCTTTTATTATTTTCAAAAAGACCGATTAATATGCGAGCCCTCGCGGCGGAAGATGAATCTCTTATAAAAATGGGTGAGGACATTTAGGAACTATTTCGCTTCTTCCGCCGTAGGCGAAGGAGATTGAGAGGGGGTGTTCCCGCTATATTAATATTCCCGCGCGCCTGCGGTTTTGAGCAGAAAAATAACTTTATCGTTTCTTTTAAATTTTGCGAGAGCCAGAGCAGGTAACCCTTCATTGTTTTTTGCATTAAGTTCGGCTCCGCTTTCTAAAAGAACTCTGACGGCTTCGTAAAAATTAGCCGCCACCGCCGTCATCAGAGGAGTCCAACCGTTTGCGGCAGCGGAATTTATATCCGCTCCTAAATTGATGAGCGTTTTGACGGTTTCTATATTTCCCGCATTTATGGCGTATACAAGCGCCCCCGCACCGCCCGAATCGACGACATTAACATCCGCCATATTTTCTATCAGAAGTTTAATCATTCGGCTGTCATTATTATTAACCGCCATCATAAGAAGCGAGAGACCGTTGAATTTGGCGTCGGCGCTTTGACCTCTGCTTAAAAGATACTCGGCGGTATCCGGCGAACCGAATTTTACAGCAGCGCCGAGAGCGGAAAGACCGTCTTTGTTTATTTTCGCTATATCCGCGCCGTTATCAACAAGAAATTTAGTCATATTTACGAGGTTTTTTGAGGCGGCAACACACAAACAGGTTTTGCCTCCGCCGTAAACGCCGTTTATATCAGCGCCGCTTTTTATAAGCATTTCCGCTGTTTTTAAGGCATTTCCTAAAACCGCATAAACAAGCGCCGTATCTCCCATATCATCCTTTACGTTTATGTCGGCGCCGTTTCTCAGAAGAACTTCTGCCGCCTCCACCGCATCGGCATAGCAGGCGCTCATAAGAGGAGTGACTCCGCCGTCGCAAGTTGCGTTTACGGACGCTGCATTTTCCATAAGGAGTTCGGCTACTCCGGTAAAGTTTTTAAAAACGGCAATAAAAAGAGGGGTTTTGCCCGTCAGAGAATCGGCGCTCTCTACTTTGGAGCCGTTTGAAATAAGTATTTTTGCCGCATCGCGCGCATTGTTTGAACACGCCGCCATAAGAGCCGTGAAACCGTCGGAGTCGGATGCGTTGACATCGGCGCCGCTATTTATGAGAAGTTTACAGACATCTGCGTAATTTCGGAAGGACGCCTCCATAAGAGGCGTTACACCTCCGGGATATTTCGCATTGACATTCGCGCCCGATGCGATGGCTTTTTTTATATTTTCCAGATCATTTTTGTAAATTAAGTCCCTTTGGAGAGGCACGCCCGCGCAACCGTAAAATAAAAAAACCGCCAGATACAAGAGTCGGCTCTCCACCGACGAAAGTTTGCGATTTCTTTCCCGACTTTTTACGCCAAAATTATTTTCTTTCATTTGTCCTCCAGAAAAATATTAACCTGCATTATTCATCTTTTTAAAAGTAGTGCGAGGATTTATCCTCACCGATGTTAGCAACCTTAAAAGGTCGCACTACATTATGAATAATGCAAACTCAATCAATTCCGAGCACATCGTTCATACCGTAAAGACCGGCGGGTTTTCCAACAAGCCACTTTGCTGCCTCCACGGCTCCGGCGGCAAAGCAATCGCGCGAATAAGCACGGTGTGAAATCTCTAAACATTCCCCGGCGCCGGCAAAAATAACATTGTGTTCGCCGACAATATCCCCCGCCCTCACTGCGTGGATTCCAAGTTCATCCTTTTTTCTGGCTCCGACATTTCCGACTCTCCCGTAAACGGGACTCAATTGCCTGATTTCATTTATCACGGAGGTTATCCGTTTCGCTGTTCCCGACGGAGAATCTTTCTTTTTATTGTGATGCGCCTCAACAATTTCAATATCATATTCCGGAAGGCCTGAGGTGGCTTTCTTCACAAGGCAGAACAAAACATTTACTCCGCGGCTCATATTCGGTGAAAAAACAACGGGATTTTTAACGGAATATTTCTGAATCTTTTTTTTATCCTCATCCGAAAAACCCGTCGTGCCTATGACAGCCGGCATTGCGATTGCGGCAATGTGACTCAAAGTGGCGGCGGGAGTCGTAAAATCAATAATGATGTCGCTTTTTTTCACGGCCTTTTCAATTTCGGAAGTTATCTCAACTCCTTCCACCCTCGTGCCGAGAAGAGAAGATGAAGCGCTTTCAAGAAGCCCTGCTATAACGGCTTCGCCGCCGGTTTTAATATATTCTATAATTGCTTTTCCCATACGTCCGCCGCAGCCGGCAACACAAACTTTTATCACTTTCGCCTCCCTTAAACCCCACCCATTTTTTTATAATTTCGCCGTGAGGGCTTCCCACACAGCATCGTCCGAAAGACGCGATTTTATGTCAACGTTATAAAATTCGGCAATCGGCTTCAGAATTTCGGGACTTAACTTCCAAACGGTTGAGAGAGCAGACCGAAGATACAGAATTCCCGCGGGAGTCATCTTCCCGAGGGGAGGACGCGAGGAGCCGCCAGGCATACCCAAAGCGTTCATCATTGTTTTAACCGGCACCGGATTCCTGAATTTATCGGATACCGTATAACTCTTGCCTTCTATTTCTACTTTTCTTGTTGTCTTTATAGTAATTACATCAAACAAAGGTTTTAACTTTTTACTCATTTCCTCTGCCGCTCCATATTTCCCTTTAATGAGCATAGCACACATAGAACTAATCGCCCCGGGCGCGACATTTGTCATTACCGATATTACGCCTTTTGCTTTTATCCTCGGCGACATCATCATCTCCAGCGTTAACCCGTCGTCGCCCGAAAGAATTGAAAATTCATCAGGGAGAATTGCGCCCTCTATTTCCATCCTCTCTATATTGCCCGTGGCTTCCTTGACGGCGTTTACATTCGGGCAGTTTCTCGCCAGAATCGCGAGGTCACATGGAGATAACTCGCAGCCGGTTCTGCCCGGAATTATGTACGGAATAAAATTGACGTCGGGAAATTTTTTTACAATCACTTCGTAGTGCATCGTCCTGAGTTCAAATGAAGAAGGCCCGTTATAATAACAGTCAATCAGGAGAGCCGCTCTCACACCCGCTTTATAAGCGGAGTCCACTGCTTTTATGCTTTCAGCTGTGGAATTTGAACCGCACCCCGCAATTACCGGGCACGCGCCTCCGGCATATTCAAATGTCTTTCTGTTGACTTCGTTGTGTTCGTTATGGTCGAGCGTCGGCGACTCGCCGGTCGTCCCCATAGGCAGAAGACCCGAAATTCCTTCCCTAATCTGAAACTCCACATTTTTTTTGAAACCCGCCCAGTCAATTGACAAATCCTCTTTAAACGGCGTCACAAGCGCCGTCCATGCACCCGAAAATTTCATTCTATCCTCCCCTAAAATATCAAAGTAACTATCAATCGGTTTAACCTTTACAAATCAATAACACCCGTAAAAACCTTCTCTGCAAAACCTTCAAGATAATTGCCGTCTTTTTCAATATCTATTTTGAGTTTCTCGCCGCTCGCCGGTATTACCGTAACGGATTTCCCCGTATAATTAAGTTTGTTCGCTATGAAAACGGAAGAGACCGCGCCCGTGCCGCAGGAAAGCGTTTCGCCTTCCACTCCCCTCTCATAAGTTCTTATTGATATTTCTCCGCGGTTTAAGACCCTCACAAAATCCACATTGGCTCCCGCGGGGCGAAATTCTCTGTGATATCTAATGGTTCTGCCGAGAGAAAAAACGTCCACATCTTCCGTTTTACTGACAAAAAGAACCGCGTGAGGCACTCCGAGCACAACATAATGAACCGTCATATTTTTGCCGAGCACTTTTAGTTTTATATTTCTAAAAGAGGATGCATCCTGCATCTTTATTCTTATTTTTTTTCCTGTCACTTTCGCGCCAATAACGCCCGCGTCGGTTTCAATTTTTAATTTTCTATTTCCGATTTTTAGTTTATTTTGGAAAAATAAAGCAGCGCACCTTGAGCCGTTCCCGCACATCTTCGGACGGCTGCCGTCGGAATTATAAATGGTCAACCTGAAATCGGCGATGGCGCTTTTCCGACTCAAAAAAAGCACGCCGTCGGCGCCTATGCCGAATTTTCTGTCGCACAGTTTTTTGGAAAGAACCTCTTTCCTTCTTAAATGCGGTCCGTCTTCTAAAACAATAAAATCATTGCCTGACGCCTGCATTTTTGTAAATCGTATTTTCATTAGGGATGATTCCTAATTGAAATTTTTCTTCTCATTTTTGGAAAACTTGAAAATTCAATTACCTCCGTCGCCTTTTTGCGAACCTCCTAGGAACCGTCCCTATTATATCCTGCAATTTTTCCCTTTTCCTGATAAGACGGTCTTTCCCGCCGTCGACCATCACCTCCGCCGGACGCGGACGCAGGTTATAATTTGAACTCATTGAATAGCCGTATGCTCCCGCGCTTTTAACGGCGAGACACTCGCCGGCAAAAACTTCCCGCAGAGACCTTCGGCGCGCAAAAACATCCCCCGATTCGCAAATCGGCCCCACGATGTCATAAAAATCTTCCTTTCTATCATCTGAAAAACAAACCGGCACAATGTCGTGGAAAGCGTCATACAAAGTCGGCCTCAAAAGGTCGTTCATACCGCAGTCAACAACGATGAATTTCACCCCGCCCGAATTCTTGACGAGCACAACTCTCGTAAGAAGAATTCCGGCGTTTGCCACAAGCATTCTTCCCGGCTCTAAAATGAGATGCGGAGCGATTCCGGCGGCGTGTTTCAGTATCACGCGGGAATATTCCCTCAGAGTTGCCGGAAATTCCCTGTTATATCTTACTCCCAGACCTCCTCCGGCATTTACATATTTTAAGAAAATGCCGGCCTTTTTCAGTTCCTTCGATAAAGAAACAAGTTTTTTCAGCGCCTCGGCGAAGGGCTTCGTGTCAATAATCTGCGAGCCGATATGAACATGTATTCCTGATGCAGAAACCGCGCCGAGTTTCTTCGCCAGTTTATAGGCCTCCGGCGCCTCGCCGCAAGTTATTCCGAATTTAGATTTCTTTATGCCGGTTGCGATGCGAGTGTGTGTGGACACTTTTATTTCGGGATTGACCCTGAAACTGACGCGCGGACGGATTTTCATTTTTTTCGCAAGACGCGATA
>PEXM01000009.1 GCA_002779055.1 Elusimicrobia bacterium CG08_land_8_20_14_0_20_44_26 | reverse complement strand
TGTATATTTCAGGCACGGGCTCGGCCTCTCCCCACTTCTTATACGCGAGCGCAAATATCATATCGTCACCAACCGCGCCCTTCTGCACAATCAAAGACGCACCGCGGGGAACGAACCTCAAAACAGAATCTGTCATATCGGATAGAGAATAAAAATTGCGCAGCGACCCTGACGGAATTTCAAAAACGAAAGAAACCGCCAAAAGCGCCGTAATCGCTCTGAACAATTTTCTCAATTTGAAATCGCCGACCGCTTTTTCAAAAAGAATAACCGCAAAAACCGAAGGGAGCAGAAAAAACCTTTCCATTATCGCCTTTACAAAGTCAAAATTCGGCGAGGAAAGACCCGAAATTACATAAAAAAAGGGCCCCGTAAAAAAGAAAGACAAAAAAACAAAATGAGTAAAATCGTCATGACTTTTTAACCGCGACAAATACGCCGCCGGAGCAAATAAAAACAGGGGTCCAAAAAAAGCAAGACCCAGCCGCGCCCATGAAAAAAGAGCGGAAGGCGAAACCGAATAACGCCCCCCGTGAAGAGCGAAAGTTCCGTAATCCTTTCTCATCAGATGTCTCCACAAAAGCGGCCAGGAATGAGGATTGCCCCAGTTAAACGCCGCGCCGCTTTTCGCTCTTATTATCAAAAGCAGAGTCACGGAAAAACCAATCAGCGCCGTCATCAAGAGCTTCGCGGCGAAGACGCCGGTGAGATTCTTTCTCTTTGCTAAAAGAAACAAAACGGCGGGCGTTATGAGAATAAGCGTCTGCTGGTTGGCAAGGCCTATGCCGAATATAAATGCCGCGGCGAGTTGAGACCTTTTATTCGTTTCCGCAAGAAGAAATACCGTCGCTGAGGCAAACAAGGCGTTCAGCGCAAAGACCTCACACGCCAGAGCCGCCGAAAAAACAATCGGCGCGAGCGCGAAATAAACAAGGGGCTCCGTCCGTAAAAAACGCGCGAGGAGCAAAAGCGTTAAAAAAAGATAAACGGCATTGGCGAGATTCGCCCTGTAAGCGGTGTTCCCGAAGGGCAGAAGTTCCATAAACGCTTTTGTTATAACGGCGAAGGACGCGTAACCCGGAGGATGAGCCGCGGAGAGCGTCTTCGCCGCGGTTATCAGTTCAGGCGAATCGCCCACAAATATCGTCGGAGACAATGCGAATACATAAACCGCCAGCGCCGCAAGCGAAATAAATATTTTCTTATTCATAAGTCACTTGCGTCCAGATTATTCACAGCAAGTTTTTGCTTTTTGCTAATTTAGATAGCTATGCCTCAAAAATAATACTTTTTGCTTCTCGTCAAATAGTATTTTAAATCTATCAAAAACATCCGTCCGTCCTAAAAGCAATGGAACATTTTTCGGGTTTTTTCTTTTTGCAGTATTATAAACCTGTGACGGTTTTGGCCCCGAACTTATTACTTTTTTCTCGGAAATTGCTATATACTTTCCCTCATATTTTCTCAAATCGGCTTTTAGAAACCACCCGTAATTTTTATCCATTTTATCCTCCCGCATTTTATTTTTCTTTTATTTTGACGCATACGTGTCCAAATTAAAACTTCAAACCACCCCGACATCGTCGGTAAATAAGAGGGGCCCGTCATATTATTTTACAATTTTAGAGCAAATGCCGCAAATGTTTTAGAGATTTAAATTTTAAAAGTAATCAAAAGAAACTAAAACAGCATATCGTCTAACGGGGAAATATTTTTTAAATTCGTTCATATTCTACATTACCCCTGAATCTTCTGCGGAATCTCCTCAGAAGTCGCAATGTAAGATTTTATTTTCCGGTAAAACAAAAAAAGTCCCGCAAGAATAAGCGCCTCCCCAGCGGCGAAAAGAGACCAGTTGTATGACGACGGGACAAAAGATGAAACCGCGGAAATAAAATCTTCGTTCGCCGGAAGAGAAAAATAACTGCGCAGGAAACCGCCCGATATTACAATGCCCGAAACATCAAAGATAAAAGTAATAAAAATAGCGGTAGACCCGGAAATGACAAGCCCCCATTCTCTGAAATTCAAGTGCGTTGAGCGGCTTATTCGTTCGGCTCTCAAAATGAGCATTGACATCAGAATCATTGTCAGGGAGCAGATAATCGGCGGAAGTACCGGCGCCAGCCATGCCACAGGTATCAGGAAAAGTATATCCCATGTTAAAAAAGAAGACGGCCAACCGAGAAGCGCTTTAAGGAAAATATAGTAAAAAATATCCCAGAGGCCGAAAACAAAAAGAAAATAAGCCAACCGTATGTAAAATTTATTTCCGGCAATATACGCGACGAAGGCAATCATAAATATTGTGGCCGTTTCCCTCAGTATTTCTACCGATATTATTCCGGCGGAAACCGGCGCCAGAGGGAAACAAAAACCCTGCGGATAATAAATTTTTCTTAAATAAACGACAACGGCGGCTTCGGCAAACGCCATAGCGAGCGCGAAAACCGTAAGAGAAGCTCTTTTTGCGCCGTCGCCTGCCATTTAGATAATATCGGTGAAAAGATAATTGAGTTTCTTGAGAGACAATTCTATCGACAACGGGACAAACTTCGCGAAAACGTCCAGTATTACGACGGCATTTACGCTTGAGTCCTTTTTTGCTGCGGATCTCAATCTGTGCGCCATCATTTCGTTGACCTTCTCAATCTCGCCGTAATTAACCATCAGTTTCACAAGATTCCAATCAGGGACGCCCCCTTTTTTCATTACAAAATACTGCCCCGTAAGATAAGTAGAGACCGCCCTGAACACCGTCTCTTCCACCGAAGCGAAAGGAAGATGATACCGCACCATCGGTTTAAGTTTGCTTAATATGGGGCATCCCGAAGTCGTCATATATATTCCGAGTATTGAACTGAGACCTTTCTGGACGGGAAGGCGGCGGCTGAAATTCCTCTCGGGCGTTTTGACTTTGATTTCCGCAATCTCTATGGAACTTATATCGCTGAATTCTTCAATAATATCCACGAGATTCAGAGCAAGGGGACAGTATTCCGTTTTTTCCGCATCCAACGGGCAGTTCGGACATTTTGAATAATCCAACCTCGTCCATACCGGTCCGTCCCCTTTGCGCCCGCCTACAAGAGTCAGATTCTCGGCATCAATTCTGAGCGAAAAAGAATGTTTCCTGCCGTCGTCAAACAGGAATTCATAGACAATTTCAATAATTTCTTTTTCACTCATTTTTATTTTTCGGAAAAAATATTTTTAATCCTTTCAAGCAGAACTCCGAAATCAATCGGCTTCGCAAATATGTCCTCCGGACTCATCCCCTTGTCCCTCACCATATTCGCAATCCTCTCAGGCGACTCTCCCGTAACAAAAAGAATTGGAATAGCCGTTGTATGTCTCATCAACTTCAATCTTGAATAGACCTTTTCTCCGCCGCCGGCCGGAATATTGATGTCAAGCAAAATCAAATCCGGGCACCGAGAGCCCGCGACCTGAACTGCCTGAAGCCCGTCAAAAACGCAAAGCGTTCTGTACCCGGACGTCTCCACATATTCCTTTATAAGTTCATTCACCCCGGGGTCATCATCAACAATCATTATCAGAGGTTTATCTTCCATATCTTTCAATGATGCATTTGGCATAATTTAACCTTCTAATATTCTTGGATTTCCTGTAATAATTTCAGTATCTGCATATTTAAAATCTTTATCGTCTGTTACAATCTTAACTTTTCCTATTTTACAGTATTCTTGATAGTATAAATCATTAAAATCTAAATTTTGTTTTTCAAATTCTGAAATAATACTTTCAATGTCTATTGAAGAAAACTTATCATCAACCCCTTTAGAAATTTTCAGGATATTTTTTGATGCTGACGAAATATTTTGTGTAATTCTTTTGTAAGAAGAATTTTTTCTAAAATCCTTTTTAAATTCTGCATTGGGATTCCTTATTTTGAAAATTTTAAATTCTAACCTCAGATAACTATTAATAAATTCGGAGAGAATCAGCGAATTAATAATTATTTCTGCTTTAGTATTTATTGCCTCTCCCAAAAAAGATGAATATCGCTGAACAATATGTTCTCTATAATTTCCAATAGGACAAAAAATATACATCCAGATATTTGTATCAAACATAAATCTTTCACCTTTTGATGGTCTATATCGTTCTATATCAAAGATTTTATGCATTCTCATTCAACCCTTCTGCAATAACCTTTTCCATATTTTTCTTGTTAGCAAAGTAATCTTTTGCTCTTACAACTACTCTCTTTAAAAGAAATTTATCTTCATCCGCCATATCTTTCACGGATAAATGTTGCTGTATAAATTTTTCTTCGTATTTACCGTATAATTGACCAATAGCAGCATTTAAAAAAGCAGAGGTAATCATTTCAATGTTCAAAAAAGAAATTTCAACAGTAATGTTTTTATCAAAAGCTTTTTTAATTATAGAAAATATCTTCTCACCATCTTCTGTTGAAATACACATTGTGCTTCCAATCTCTCCAAATGTATTAATTTTTAATTTTTCTTTTTGCATTTTATCCCCCCTAAAAAATTTCATTTTCGTCAACCTCGTCTGACATTTTATATCGCTTGGTATCGGCAATATTGAATCTAATGTTGACTAAAGTTCCTGGGAAAGTCAAATTAAAAACTTGCTGAAAAACTTCGTTTCCGGATAGTTCACAGAAACCATCGTTAGAGACAATTTGAATTCTGCCTTCGTTTAATTTTATAAATTCTTTTATCAGTTTTAACCCTAAACCACCTGGAATATCTCCCTTCCTCGTCGTATTCCTTTCTTCAAGCGCCCATGCAATTGCTTCATCGCCCTGCATTTTTTCCCCTATTTCCTTTCTAATTTTCTCTTTTATACCGATACCCCTATCAACAATTGTAAAATCAATCCGCTCTTTAGTGGGAAAATATTGACCGCAGGTGAAAATACCGAGTATTGTTTCGCTGTGTGATACTGAATTTACAAAAATTTCAAATATGGACTCGCTTATCTTCTTTTTTAACTGAATTGTCATTTTTGGTAAATCACTTTTTGATAAGAGTTCTCCATTTACATAATGCATAAAATATTTTTCATCCTTACTATCAAACTTTCTGTATTTTATGGTTGTTTGACCAAAATTAACAAGTTTCTCGCTACTGGAATAACTTAAAAAATCGTTTCTCAAAAAAATATTTTTTATCTTGTCGTTTAAGCGAATAAATTTTATATTATTCAACTTTGATTTTAACTCCACAAGGATAGCCCCTAATACCGCACATAAATTTGCTTCAAACCAGAAAACATTAGAAAAATCAACTACAACTTCATCAAAGAATACTTTTTCCGTTTGATGATAAAAATCTATCAATTCCTGATAACCCTCAAAATCACTTTCTATATCTTTTCTGAATTTATAAATCAATTTTACTTTACTCCTTCAAGATTATATATGTCCCGGCCTCTTACACTACAGCGAGACTTTTAGAATATCGGCTCTTGAAACAATGCCGATAACCTTTCCCTCTTCCAAAATAGGGACTGTCCTGAAAACGTTTTCGCCGAGGACTTTCGCGATTTCCCTGATATCGGCGTCCGGCGGGAAAGTGATGACTTTCGTTGTCATCACATCTGCGACTTTTGATTCGTGAACTTTGCCGCTAAAAGCGAGGCGGAAAACGTCTTTCTCGGAAACCACGCCCTTCAGACGGCCGTCGCCGTCAACGACAGGCATACCGCTGATTTCCCTCATCAGCAGAATGTTAACCGCGTCAGCCAGAGACGTCTCGGGCGTAACGGTTTCAACATTCTTTGTCATAATATTTTTCGCTATCATTTTGCCTCCTCCTGAAGGTATTTTCCGTAAACTTTACCGGGCTCAAATTCCTTTTTCATAATAATTTTCCAATTCCCTTTTACAAGTTTCCTGTAAAAACAGCTTTTATAACCTTTGTGACAGGCGGGCCCCTTCGGTTCTACCTTAATAGCGAGCGTGTCGCCGTCGCAGTCAAGGAATATTTCTTTCACTTTCATTTTGTTGCCGGATTCCTCGCCTTTCAGCCAGAGTTTTTTTCTGCTTCTGGAATAAAAAACGGCGTAGCCCGTCTCAATGGTCTTCAAAAACGCTTCTCTCGTCATATACGCAGCCATCAGAACATTGCCGCCGACGTCTATTAAAACCGCCGGCACAAGACCGTTTGCGTCAAATTTTATTTCCTCAACCGCGGGCATATTTCTCCACCGCCTTCCTCAAATCTATTTTATTTTCGTAAATCGCCTTGCCTATTATGACGCCGGTTATGCCCGTCTCAAAAAGAGCGCCGATATCTTCCATCCCGGCGACGCCGCCGCTTGCAATGATGGATATGCCGGAAGATGCGACAAGATGGGCGTAAAACTCTTTGTCAACGCCGGAAAGAGTCCCGTCTTTTTCTATCGCAGTCACGACAAGTTCCCTGACATTCCTTCTTCCAATATCTTTCATAAAAACGCCGAGCTTTATTCCGGAGTCCTTTTCCCATCCGTGCGTCCGCACAGAATCGTCTTTCACGTCCGCGCTCATTATGATTCTGTCGCCGAACTTCGAAAGAATCTCGCCAAATTCCCGAACATCGTCAAAATAGACCGACCCGACGACAACCGCGTCTATCCCGCCGTCTATGTATTTTTTCGCTCGCGCGTAATTCCTTATCCCGCCGCCGACCTGAAGTTCAACCGAAGTTTGCTCTCTTATTTTAAATATCGCATCCGACGAGAGACGCTCATCCTCGCCGAAAGCGCCGTCAAGGTTCACGATGTGAATTCTGCCGGCGCCCTGTCTCTCAAAATTTTTAGCGACAACCGCCGGATTTTCATGATAAAAGGTCTCATCCTCGATATTGCCCTGATACAACCTCACAACGCGCCCTCGTCTTATGTCAATCGCCGGAATTATTTTCACCCCGTTAGAAATCCCCCGATACTCATTTATGCCTTCCTTTGCAATCCGCCAACCCTATTTGCCGAATTTCTAACGGGGTTCATTAGTCAATAACGCCTTTTGTTGACAGGGTTTTCCGCGGGGATGCCTCAAGGGCGCGCGAAAGTGACTTTCCGAATGCCTTGAAAACGGATTCACTTATATGATGATTGTCCCTGCCCGCCAGAGAAATAATGTGAAGCGTAATCCCCGCCTTATCGGCGAAGCCCTTGAAAAAATCCTCAAAAAGCCTGTAATCAAAATCCGCCTGACGGATCTTGTTAAATTTTACTTTGAAATTAAGGAAAGGCCTGCCCGAGACATCAACCGCAACAAGAGCCAGCGCCTCATCCATGGGAATTACCGCCGAGCCGAATCTTTTTATTTTACCGGCAGAGGTTACCTTCCGGACGGCTTCTCCGAGACACATTCCTATGTCCTCAACAGTGTGATGCATATCAACACCGGTGTCGCCGACCGCCTTTATTTTCAGCGAAAATCCGCCGTGAAAGGCAAACTCCTCAAGCATGTGATTCAACAATCCCGACGGCGTTTTTATACCGCTTTTCCGGGAGCGAAACCTCGCCCCGAAAGATAACACAAGATTTATGTCCGTCTCCCCGGTCTTTCTTTTCACTGTGGCTTTTCTCATAATTTTTTACCTCTAATAATAATTGATTTTCTGTGATTAAACATTCCTTCGGCTTCCGCTAAAAACGCGGCGGCGGCGGCGTCCGTTTCAAAAGATTTTTTATCATAACTGATTTCGGCTGAACTTCTTAAAAAAGTTCCGGGATTAAGACCCGACGAAAAAACGGCGCCACCCGCCGTCGGCAGCGTGTGCGAAGGGCCAGCCGTGTAATCACCCATGGCAACGGCAGAATACTTGCCCAAAAAAACAGCGCCACTCTTGTTTATTTTTCCACTGTAATTTGAAGGGTTCTCCGTCATTATAAGCGCGTGCTCCGGAGCAATTTCTTCAAGTTTTTTTATTTGGTCATTGGCGCTTTTTATATGAAACACCGAAACTCTTCTGCCGAAAACGCCTTTGATAAAATTATACAGAACTTTGGAAGGTGTTATCAGAAAAGCCCGCGCCTCAGGAGCGTGTTCAAGTTGAGCGGCTATATCATACAAAAGCCATTCCTTTTCCACGCTCTCGTCGGCAATAACGGCTATTTCGCTGGGACCGGCAAGCACATCAATCCCCACCGTGCCCTGAAGTTGCCGTTTTGCCTCCGTCACATAAACATTGCCGGGCCCGGCAATAAAATCCGCCTTCGGCACCGATTCCGTGCCGAAAGCGAAAGATGCAATTGCCTGAGCGCCCGAAATTCTATAAAGAGAGGAAACCCCCGAAAGCCAACAGCATCCGAGCACGACATCCGACACCGCGGATGTGGCGGCATATATTTTTTTAACACCCACCGCCATTGCGGGCATCGCGTTCATTATAATTGATGACGGATAATAAAATCTTCCGCTCATTCCTCCCGTTCCGCTCGGAACATACAAAGCCACCGTTTCAATGGGTATAAAACGGTGCTTTATTTTAAGAGAGCCTCTTCTCACTAAAACATCTTTGTAAACGGAAGCAATTTTCTTCTGATAACGCAGGATTCTCTGCGCAATTTTTTTAAGATGTTTCCGCGCTGCGGGCGGGAGTTTTTCAAACGCCTTTGAAAAATCTTTTTTTGTGTATTTTATGGAGGATGAAGTGAGCGTTACTCCGTTAAACCGTTTTTCAAATTTGAAGAGAGCTTTGTCCCCGTTTTTCTTTACATCCCGTATTATTTCGCTAACCACCGCAGCGACATTCCGCGCTTTTTTTGCGATATTTGCATTATTCATTTCTTTTTCGTTTGTCTTATTGAAACATTTGCTTTAAGCATTTGCAACTTCTCAAAAAAATTTTCATAGCCCCTGAATAGATGCCGCAGACCTCCCACGCGAGTCGTTCCGTTCGCCATTAGGCCCGCTATAATCATCGCCGCGGCCGCGCGTAGGTCGCAGGCAATAAGATGAGCGCCGTTAAGACAGGATTTCCCGACAGTGAGAACGCTCGCTTTCAATTTCATATCCGCACCCAGTCGTTTGAGCTCGTCAACATACATAAATCTGGCTGGAAAAACTTTCTCTGTTATTTTGCTTTTGCCTGCGGCCCTCAGCATGTAAACTGCCCACAGGGGTTGTAAATCTGTCGGAAAACCTGGATAGGGAGCCGTGCTGATATCCGCCGGTTGCGGGCATCGCGCCGCTTTAACTGATAAAATTCCCCTTTTTTCGCCTATTTGAACGCCGGTCTGGGCTAATTTTTTTATAAGCACCGTTAAATGCCCGGATTCAGCGCCAATTATTTTTATAGCGCCGCCGATGGCCGCAGCGGCTAAAAGAAAAGTTCCCGACTCAATTCTGTCGGGCATAACCGAAAATTGCGCGCCATGCAGATTTCTGACGCCGTAAACCTCGTAAGTTGAACCGCATATTTTAATGTGCGAACCCATAGCGTTAAGAAACCTGACTAAGTTAATGATTTCCGGCTCCCGCGCAACGTTTGAAATAACGCTTTTCCCGGGAATGAGGCTTGCTGCCATTAAAATATTTTCGGTCGCGCCCACGGAAGGAAATGGCAGATGGATGTGAGCGGGATGTAGAATTTTTCTTTTGAAATTCATTTTCCCGCCGCAAATCTCATATCTCGCGCCGAAAGCCCGCAGCCCCATAATGTGAATGTCAATCGGCCTCTCGCCGAGGGCGCAACCGCCGGGGAGAGCAAAGACGCCGCTTCCTTTTGAGGCGAGAATCGGACCCATAACAAGCACGGAAGCCCTCAGTTTTCTGGAAAGCCCCTCGGGCAGAATCTGACGCTTCACCGCGCCTCTTATTATCACGATGTTCCCTCTAAAACTTATTTTTTTCCCAAGTTTTTCAAGAAGAGCGAGGAGCACAAAAACATCATCAAGGCGCGGCACATTTTTGATGATGCATTCCTCATCGGTAAGAAGCGTCGCCGCAAGCATGGCAAGTGAAGCGTTTTTGGACCCGCTGATTTTTACGCGGCCTTCGAGTTTTTTTGTGAAAGAACATTCCGCCAGCACATTGGGGACGGTTCCTAATAATTCAGTTTCTTTATGAAAATATTTTAGCATTTTATGGCAAAAAAATCCTTATCCGCTTTGTTCGGGTTTGGGTCTAACATTTCGCCTCAACCACCCTTTCAATTCCGGATAAGTCCCTGTGAACGGCAACTTCCCGGAAGTTCGCTCTTTTCAATATATCCATCACTTTCCCCGCCTGACCAAAACCGATTTCAAGAAAGATACTCCCCCCGGGCGAAAGATATTTTTTCGCTGAGAGAATTATTTTCCTGATAATATCAAGACCGTCCACACCAGCGTAAAGAGATTTCGCCCCGCATCCGAGGACGGCATTGTCAAGAACCTGGCCATCTTCAACATACGGCGGATTTGAAACGATAATATCAAATCTGCCTTTTATATTTTCAAATAGGTCCGACTCTATAACTTCCACTTGCGCATTCAACCGTTTTGCGTTTAAGCGCGCCGCACAGACCGCTTTTTTGTCTATGTCAGAAGCCATTGTTTTAATGTCCGCCATAAGAGCTATGGAAATCGCTATATTTCCGCAGCCGCAGCAAAGGTCCAGAGCCGTGCTGCATTTAACCGCACCTTCAAGCGTCTTTTCCACAAGCGTCTCCGTCGAGTTTTTCGGAATGTGGAGGCCTTCCTCAATATCAAAATCAAACCCCATAAAGCGCGCCTTGCCGAAAATGTATTCCACAGCTCGTCCCGAACGACGCTCTTCTAAATTCATCCTGACTTTTTCAAACCCACCCGCGCATTCTCTCTCCTCTGAAATCGGGCCCTGACCGTATTTTAAATTAAGCGTTCCGTTAAATATCGCATCAAATTCCTCGTCGGAAATATCCCGGAATTTCCGGCGGAGCGTAAAATAACATTCTCTTACGGTTTCCGTCATTTTAAAAATCCGCCGTTGAAGCGAGTTTTTCCCATAGTTTTTGCGTCATCTGCTCTATTTTCCCTTCCATAAATTCCTCTAAATTATAAAGCGTGAATTTTATTCTGTGGTCGGTAACTCTATTCTGCGAAAAATTGTAGGTTCTTATTTTTTCGCTTCTTGCGGCGGAACCGACTTGAGAGCGAACAACGCTGGCCCTGTCTTCGCGTGCTATTTGCTGCTTCTTATCATAAATTTTTGCCTGAAGCATCTTCATCGCTTTTCTCTTATTCTGGTTCTGCGAACGCTCTTCCTGGCAACTCGCCACAATGCCGGTCGGTGTGTGAGTAATCCTCACGGCGGAGTCAGTCTTATTGACATGCTGCCCCCCTTTTCCCGAAGAGCGGTAAGTGTCAATTTTAAGGTCGGCGGGATTAATATTAACCTCCACCTCGTCAGGTTCGGGATACACGGCGACGCTGGCGGAGGAAGTGTGGATTCTTCCGGAGGCCTCCGTTAAGGGAACCCTCTGCACCCTGTGAACGCCACCTTCAAACCTGAAAAAAAAATACGCTTTGTCTCCGGACGCCTCAAAAACAACTTCCTTGATGCCGCCGATTTCTATCGGGTGTATTGAAAAAACCTCAATTTTAAGAGGGACGGATTCGGCAAGTTTCTGATACATCTTAAAAAGGTCCGCGGCGAATAAACCCGCTTCCTTGCCGCCGGTACCCGCTCTTATCTCTACCATAATCGGCCTTCCCTCAAACGGACTTTTTGAAAGCGCCTCGTCAAGAAGTCGCCGGACTTCTTCGTATTTTGCTTTGAGAGCCGATGCTTCCTCCTCGTATAAAGCGCGCATTTCCACGTCCTCTTTTAGTTCTTTAATTTCGTTTAATTCCTGGTCTATTTTTTGAAGTTCTCGGGCAAGAATATAAAAGGGCTTCAGCGCTTTGTATTTTTGGTGAATGTCTTTATTAAAAACGCCCGATTCGGCAAGAGATTTTTCATGGCATTTAAAATCTCTTAGAATCTTTAGATATTTTTCTTCCAATGAAACGGGGGCCTATTCGTCCTCGTCGGATGTTACCTTTTTTTTCTTTTTGGGGACGGGTTTTGCTTTCTTTGCGATTTTTTCCTTGACCGCTTTCTGCGGTTTTTTCCTGACGGTCTTTCCTTCTGTTTTTTTATATCTTTTATCAAACCTGCTTAAACTCCCAACCGTATCAATAAGCTTTTGCTTGCCAGTAAAAAAGGGATGGCAGGCGGAGCAAATTTCTAAATTGATGTCGCTTCCATAAGTAGAATGCACTTCCCATGAGTTTCCGCAGGTGCAGGACACCTTAATCAATTTATAATCCGGATGAATTTTTTCTTTCATAATTTTCCCCTTTCCGGTATTATTTTTGCAAAATTACAAACATCTGTCAATAACACTGACGAAATTTTAACCCATTTATTGCAGTAGAACGCATTTATCGTCGGTCTATATTGCACAAACTTATAGTTTCTATTGCAAAGAATGGGTTTATTCTTTTAAAAACTTTTCCCCGCAATGGGGACAGAAATCATAATTTTCATACACAATCTTCTTACAATTAGAACATTTATATTTACCCTTTTCAGCGGCAGATTTGTCTTTTTCTCTCGCTTTTTTTAAATCTTGAATGACTTTATCCTCAAACCCTATTAACATATCTTTATCCTGCTCGGGCAAAGAATTTTTTAGCCTGGAAATTTCTTCATCTTTACTATTTAACAACATTGTCCACTCGGCTTCTTTGTTTTTCAGCGCCTTTGTGCTGTCGTCTAATTTTTTTTGAAGTTTTCCAATTTCTTGCTTAAATTGGTTTCCCATCATTTCGGATTCTTCGCGTTTCTGATAATGTTCAAATTTTAATTCTTCGGTAGAACTTGAAACCGTATTCTGTAAAATTTTTATTTCATTTTCTTTAATTTTCAATTGTTCCTGAACCCCGATTAGTCGTTCTTTGAGTTTGAACGCTTCTTCGTTTTTTTCTTTTTTTGTTTTCTTCTCATTTTCCAAATCTT
>PEXM01000083.1:448-5309 GCA_002779055.1 Elusimicrobia bacterium CG08_land_8_20_14_0_20_44_26 | reverse complement strand
CGAAATCATCCTTGCTCGTCGACCATCTCTTTATTTTCCAATCCGTTATGTCAATGTCGGCTTTTGAGTTGTTGTAAAGTTCTACCCACTCGTAGCCCTCGTCGCTGCCGTCGGCATCATAGACGAATTCATTTATCACAACGCTTCCGGAGGCATTCGCCGGCGGAATGAAAAATAAAAGATAAAAGATGAAAAACAAAATGACAGCCGCCAATCGCCGGTTTTGTTTTCCATTAGCATCTTTAATTTTTAATCTTTTATTTTTCATTTTCACAGTTTCCAGTCAACCGAAAAATTAAAAATATTCATCGATTCGTCAAGGCGACCGCTGTATGAAATGCCGCCTCCTTCCCAGTTCTGTATGTAATTCCGGCGCCCGTAGGCATAACCGAAGTTAAAATACATATTTGCCGAGAGATACCAGCCGAATCCGGCGGTAATCAACGCTCTTTCAACGGAACTTCTTTCATAAGAAGGTATAAAAGCCATGCCGTAACGAAGCTGGAGGCGCGACGTCAAATCGTTCTCAATGCCGAGATGATACGAAACGCTGTTCCTGTAATTTAATTTCACCACCCCGCCCGCAGCGGTGAAAGAGGAATCCGACCAGAATGTTTTTACAATGTCAAAATAAACCGAAGCGGACACCGCGCCGGCCCAGATGTGGTTGATGCCTAATGCGAGAGTCCTCGGAAATTTCAAATTTCCGCCGTATTTCAGCGACGCCGAGACGGTAGAAACGGTCGCCGTGTATTTACAATCATAATCCATCGCCGACGACGTCATATAAGTCAGGGAAACATTCCACATCGCCTTGTCTTCATACAAAGAAAAAACATTCCTCGCGCCGGAAAAGTCAAGCTCTGCTTTCTCCTCGTAATTGACTGAAGAGCGAACACGAATGCTTTCGAACGTCGGTTTTCCGGAAAGAATTTCGTAAGCGTAACCCGCAGACCAAACATTTCCGAGTTTCATTGCAACCGCAAAATTATATCCCGTGATTGCGCCTTTGCCCGTGTATTCCAACTTGCCGATATAACTTGAATCTTCATAGGTGTTTTTTTCGTGACTGTAACTGAAACTCTGCCTTTTGACGACTCCCGCGCCGAGTTTCACATTTTCGCTGAAAGGGAAGGCAACCGCAAAATCGGGAACGTCAAGATAAAAATGCTCATTATAATACGCCCCGCCCGTATCAGCCGACCAGTCGCTGTCCGGTATCACCCTTTCCGACACCGACATCATAGGAAGGTTCATAAAAATTCTTGTGTCCTTGAAAGACGCCATAGCGGCGGCGTTGAAAAAAACGCAGGAGGCGTTTTTCGCCGAGGAATACGAAGTCAAACCCAGAGCCGACGCTTTCGCCGCGGGCGCGTAAACGGGGTCGCCCAGATTAAGCGCCCCGAGATTCGTGTATGCGTAAAGCGCCCCCGACACAGGAAGCAAAAAAATAAATATCGCTTTTCTCATATCCCCTCCTAAAATTTCAACGTATATTTTATTTCAAACTTATCCGTCACGTCTCTCAACACATCCTCTCCGTCGTATTTGTATGTATCATCCGGATAATCAAGCTCCCCGTAAGATGTGTTATAAAATTCCGGCGTGTGGTAATACATTTTTCTTTCAAATGACATACTTACGAGCGACTGCTTTGAAAATTTCATCTTCGGTTTGATTGAAAAGAGCGTATATTTGTTCTTGCCGGCGCCGGGGTCTTTGTCGCACTTGACGCTTGAAAGAATCTGGAAATTTTTTGAGAACCTGTATTTGAGCTCCGCCTGCCCCGTGGAATAAAGCCACGCATCAGATGTGTCCTGAATAACTTTCTTGGTGTCGTATTTCCACCGTATTCTCACATCGCTCGACGGAGTCCACGTAAGCTGAACCCGCGTCTGGTCGGTTTCCTTCGGCTCCTGAATGTAGTCAGTTGTGTCATAAGTTTTTATTTTTTCGTCTTCGTTCTGAAGAGTGTATTTTACAAGAATCTTAAATTTTTTTGTCACGGGATACTGCGCCTGCAGATATGTCTTGTAAAAATTTTTCAGAGTGATTTCTTTAAGGGGCCTCACTTCCCTCCACAACTCGCCGGCCCATTGCAGAGTCAGATTTTTGGTCTTTGTTTTTACTTCGGAAAACATTTTTTCAACGGGCTGGTCGCCCGAAATGTGATAATTGTAATAATCGGCGTCAAACCTGTGAAAGCCGAAAAGCATTGTCGTATATGAATAATCATAGACGCCGGCGAACTGAAATGCCTTCGCTTTTTCGCTTTCTTTTGTCTTGTCCGCATTGCTTGAATAGGCGTTGTGCAGGGATAACGCGTAATCAAAGAAAAATCTTGCGTTTCCCTGCGACGTTTCCAAACCCGTTCCGTAAACATCGTTTTTATCGCCCGAAAACTTATACCTTATATATTTTATCGCCGTTTCGTCCCACTCCGCCGCTTCATCCTCGTCCCAATAAGTTTCGGTTCTTTTAACCGGCATAATTTCCGGCGCGAATTCCTCGTGATAACCTGTCAGGTAAAACTCAAAACTCCGTCCGGGGAAAGACGCGTAGGCGCCGTAACTTCTGTCGTTCATATTGTTCAGATAATTAAACTTGTCCTGGCTGCTGTATGAAAAATTGACGCTTGAAGGAACGGATTTAGCCGTGCCGTCGGGGCTGAGCGCTGCTGTCAAATACTTGTCGGAGTAAAATGCCGCCCAGGTCAGAAAGGGCGTATTTTTCTCGACGGCAATGCCGTAAAAGCCGGCGTTTTTGTTGCTGGAACGGTAGGGCTCCACTCCTTTTTTGTCTTTGCTGACCGATGAAATCGTTTTAGATACGCTGCCGAGCGTAAGACCTCTGTCAAAACCAAGTTTGAAAGCGCCGAGCACAAAAGAGTCAAAGCCGAGATAGTTTTTCGCGTAAAAGTAATTGCTTACAAGATAGTATCTGCGCAGGTTCTCCCAGTCAAGGCATCCGCCCCAGTCGCTTCTTACGGCGCTGAACGACACTTCTATATTATCGGTGTAGAAAAACCTCAGCCGGCCGAAAAGATATTCCGGATGGTGAAAATTCGACGGCGCATTCATTTTCTTATCCGTTGAAGGCAAATTCATTCTTTGCGTAATCCTGACGTCGCCTTTGATTCTCTCTTTCTCTTCTTCAATATAGACGGTCAGAAACGGACGGATTGCCCTGTAAATTTCGTCCGTCACTCCCGGAACGTCTTTCAATTCCTCAATTTCCCTGAAAGCCCCGCGCTTAACCCTGAATCTTATAATCTCAACAACGAGCTGAGGCGTGAGGAGCGGCAGTTTCATCAGGTCGGGCCTGTTGACCGAATTGATATCCATCGGGTTTGTCCGGAAATCCTCAAGCTCCTCGGTGTCAATGGCGTCAAAACCTATTTTCTCGTCTTCCACATCCTCCACGACGCCGTCGTAAATATCCTGAAGGTCGGCTTCCGAAATATCGCAGAAAGCAATATTAGTGAAGAGTGAGGAGTGAAGAACGAAGAGCAGACAAACTGAAATTATATATTTGAGGCCTGACCTCATTTCTATTTGTTTCCGAGAGCATTTTCGCATTTTTCGATTATACGCAGCGACTGCGGGTGCGACGGGTCAATTTTAAGAATTTTATTGAACACTTCTATCGCTTCCCTGTATTTTTTCGCCTGGTAAAGCTTCAGCCCCTCAAAGTAATATTTCTTCTTGAATTTTATTTTGTCCTCTTCCGTCATAACGGCGGGCACGGCATCCTCCGGAACGCCTTCTTCCTCGAGTTTTTCCTCGCGCTCGGCGGGCAAGATCACTTTACCGCCTTTGCCGACGGGCGGAGCGCCTACCGTTATGTAGTCCTTGATTTTATCAAACTGTTTTTTGCTGAACTTCGGAACATTCATCAGGTCGGAAATGTCCTTGAACGGTCCGTTGTTGTTTCTGTATTCTACAATTCTCACCGCCGTCACTTTCCCGATGCCGGGCAGAGCGTCAAATTCCGCGACTTCCGCCTCGTTTATGTCCGTCAGTTCCGCCGTCCCGCCTTTTAAGGGCTTTTTCTTCTCCGCCGGCTTATAATATTTAGTGGGCGCCGCGGTCTCCCTCTTTTCCCCCCATCTCAGGGCTACGGAAAAAAGATGCTCGTTATCAAGCGTCTCATGCGTAACAAAAGCGTAATCAATGTCCAGATACTTCAGCATCAGACCGAACCCGAAAGAAGCCCTTTGGAGAGAGGGCTGAGCGCCGAACCTCACGCAGAAACTCGGAAGAACGTTCATTTCAACGCCGAGTTTCATTATATCATCCGTCCTGTCGGCGGGAATCGTCCAGTCGAGAGAGGCAAGCATTCCCCTGAACGGTCGGTAACAGACCCCGCCCGCAAGTTCCCTATAAGTGTCTTCACCGGCAAGCGTGGGCCTGTTAATGCCGCGCGAATAAATTCCTATTGAAAGGGCGGGCGAAATAGACCCTATGGCTCCGGCGTCCAGAGACATTGCGGCGGCGCTTCCCGCGCCTGAAATGGCAAGTTTCTGCTGTCTGATGTTGTAGCCGAAATAAGCGCCGGGCGCCAGCATAAAGCTGTGCGTAAAAATAATTTCGTTTTCCTTATAATAGCTCGCTCCGAACGAAGCGTAGTTGAAACCGAAAGAACCGGCGGCGAGCGTCGGCACCGAAAGCCCGAGTCCGCTGTATTTCAAATCGGATTCATTGTAAAGAGACACTTGCGAAAAAGAAAGAGTCGTTGCGCTGAACATATTTAAGCCCGCGGGGTTGAAAAAGGCGGCGTTTGAATCATTTGAAAGAGCCGCATAAGCGCCTCCCATCGCGGCGGGACGGGCAGCGAGGGGCTTGTCCTCGAAAGACGCATT